>NZ_JBXBAV010000066.1:0-49865 GCF_056783245.1 Flavobacterium sp. TC780
TGTTTTTACATCTACTTCGTTCGGCGTATTGTCTAAGGTTAATACATGCTCCCTGTTGTTAGGGAGGCAGCACCTAAATCGGCTTTATTTGCAATTGCTTTATCAAATTCGGCGCGGTATAAGTCGCAATTATCAAAAACTACATTTGTGATATCACTAGCCATAAAATCGACTGCTACTAAGCTGCAATCGGTAAACGATGTTCCTTTTATTTTTAAAGTATAAAACTTAGAAAAATCTAAAACACAATTATTAAAATTTACTTCGAATATAAGTTTATCACACATAGCAAAATTTACATCTTTAATTTCGCAGTCATTAAAAGTAGCAGTTCTAAAAGCGACATAATTTATTTTGGCTTCGCTAAAAGTACAATTGTTAAATATACAATCAATAAAAGTAAGGGCTAAGAAAGTACAGGCAGAGAAATTACAATTGTTAAAAGTACAGCATTCAAAATCCTTGAAATTCAGATCATCTCTATTGTAAGTGATGTCTTTGTATTCTTTATCAAGGAAATAGTCTGTCATGTTAAATTGTGATGCGAAAAAAGTAAAAATATTGATGCAAATAAACGAAATTATTTTCTCTTAAATAGTGCTGATTTTAATTTGGATCTTCCTATTGTAAATCTAAAATGACTTTCCATTCATTTAGTTTTGTGTCAAATGATTTGCTGGCATTTGCTGGACTTGTAGACGGAAGAGTAATGAGTTTATAATCATCACTTATTTGTATGTATTTCTTGAAAAATGCAGCAGCCTTTTGTCCATTAAAAAGGATTGTTTTAATATGGGAATGCTCTTTCAGGAAAGCTTCAAAATCGTTGGTAATTTCATTTTTAATCGCACTATCGAGACTTCCAACTCGATCGCAGTATTTCAAAACGTCCCATAAAGCAATGTTGTTTTTTAAAAGAATTTCTTTTTTAGTTTCGTAATCATTCGTTATATCTTCTTTAAAAATGGTGAATACTAATTTCCAAAAGTTATTTTGTTTATGTCCATAGTATTGCCCTAATTCCAAAGATTTTATTCCAGGCATGGTTCCAAGAATTAAAATAGTAGCACTTGGCGATGCTATAGGTTCAAAGGAAAAACTTTCCATTAGATTATTTGCTGTTTTGAGATATTACAATTAAAACTATTGCTATTAAGGCTAAGAAAAGACCAAGGTAATTCATCTTGGATTGTTTTTCTTTAAAGATTAAAATACCAATAAGACTTCCTAAAATGATGACTCCCATGTTCATTCCTGCAAAAACTGTCGAAGGATTTTCGGCAAATTCTTTGTGTGCTTTTAGATAAAAGAGAATATTACCAAAATTAAGAATACCTACCAATCCGCCAAAAAGGATATTATTTGCAGTAAGCTTTACTTTCTTAATAGTAGTTTCATACACAACAACTACTATCATTATAGTCATTGAGATTGCAAAAATAGCAAACAATGAAGTAGTGTAGGGAAGATCGGTATAGGTTGCAATTTGCTTAAAAAGAATATCGATTACTCCAAAACCTAACAATACAACTGCAGGATAAATCCATTTATTGGTTGTTTTATCAGTGGGTTTGTTTAGGATAAGCAATAAGGCAGGTAAGGCAATTAAAAGGGCTATGATTTTAAGGATATTAAAATCTTCTTTAAATAATAACCAAGCGGCTAGAATAGGGATAAATAACGAAAGGCGCTGTGCAGCATCTGTTTTTACAATTCCCATATGTTTTATAGAAAGTGCCAAAAACAGAAATATAGAAGGCAATAAAATCCCAATTACAATATAAAGATTCCAAGGAGCAGCGGCTGAAATTGCAGAGATGTCGGGATTGAATGACAGATAACAAAGTGACAAGGCAAAAATATAATTGTAAGCCACGATTTGAGTATTGCTGGTATTGTATTTTCGTGCTATTTTAAATAAAACACCAACACTCACACTGCATAAAATACTTAATATTAGAAATAACATATATTTTCGGGTTTATTTTCGACGAAATAATTCGCTCCCAAATTTACTTCTATTTTAATTAAAAAAGCCTTCAAAAATTGCTATTTTGAAGGCTTTGTATTTGGCTGAAAATCAGTTTTATTTTATGAAATCCATTTCAACATGATCGATTCCTGCATCTACAAAATAATTGTCGGTTACTTTAAAACCATTCTTTATATAAAATTGTTGAGCAACAACCTGAGCATGCAAGTATATTTTTTCTTCTGATTTTACATCATCTAAGATTTTAAGCAATAGCGCTTCTCCAATACCTTTTCCTCTGTAGTTTTTTAATACTGCAATGCGCTCTATTTTGGTTCCTTTCTCTGTTTTTCTGTATCTGGCTGCACCAGCTGGTAACTCATTGTAAGTCGCCAAATAATGAACCGATTCGTTGTCATCCATCGATTCGCGTTCTACAGATACATGCTGTTCTTCTACAAAAACTTGTCTGCGAATAAAGAAAGCGAGATCTATTTGATCTTTATCATTAACTAATGCAGTCTTGATTATATTGGGCAAAGTGTGATTTGATTTAGTCTCCATTTTATTGATTTTATACTGTCAAAAAATAATTTATATGCAAATATACGTAGTTGACTACATATATTCAAAATCAAAAAGAAAATTTTAAGTTTTATTACTAATCAAAACCGATAATCTTTTGGCAAACGAATAAAAAACAGATAATAAACGAAGAATTTATTTTTTGAATATTATAATTATCTATTTTTGATTCGAGCACTTTTGAATATGAATTACCAGAATTTTTCTGGAAAAAATAACATAAATGAAAAAGGAAATTTTAGATAGAATTCAACAACTAGGAGGAAACATAAGTAAAGTAAAAGGACTGCCTACGCATAGTGCTATTTTGTCAATTACTTTTGATACTGTTCTCTATCGAAGACCAATTGATACTCCATGGGAAAAAGCCGAGGATTCGGAACCAATTTATGGAATCGCTGAGTTCATTACTGAAAACCAAGAACTTTTTAAAAAAGACCCAAAAGTATTTTATGATAAAATAATCGAAAAATATTATCGATTAACGATTGAAGGCTATGGACAGATGTTTTGGGAAGGCCAGCCTTTTACCCCTTTTAAAGTAGGTACAGAAGACTATGAGGAATGGAATGATGAGTTTATAGATGAAGATATTGATCTAAGCGAAATAACTAAGGTAACGAATGATCCTGCTCCAGATTTCATCTACCTTTTTTCTAGTTATGGCTTTCCTGATAATTACTATATATGTCTATCAGACCCAAATCCAGAGAATCCTACATTATTTGGTACTGATCACGAAGTCTTTTTTAGAGAAGTTACTAATGAAGGAAATCTAGAAGATTTCTTAAATACTTTTATGACGAAAGAAGAACTTTTAGAAATAGTAAAAAGAAGGATAGATGGATAGTTCAGTATTTTTTGGTTTCTTTGCTGAAAATCATTGGTAGCTTCATTTAATTGGAATAACTATCAAGTTTTTATGAATACAACATCATTAATGAAAGTTTTTTCTTATTTTTGTAGTTCTTAAATCTTCACATTAAGAACAAAACAAAATTTCCCTTATGTTATGTAGTAAAGTTCCGAAAGGGCTTTGACGCCGTGAAGAAGCGTAAGACTGCTAACGCATGAGGGTTTTTATTCTTAAATCTTCACATTATGAGTACAAACACAAACCACCTTTCAGAAGAAGCCAAAACAAGGCTTATGAATTTTTTTAGCCATGTAATAGAACCAAAAGATATGGCTAAAGTAATAAGGCAAGCAAACTATCTTCTTGCTATAAGTGCCATTAGAGAAAATCAAGATCTTCAGAACGAAATGATCAACTTTGAAAACAGCTTTTATTGGCTCAATGAATTAGCCGAAGCTTTAAATCCTTATTTGAATGTGGAATAAGTTTTAATTAGCATATTTTAAAAACCCTCGATTTGTAGAAATCGAGGGTTTTTTGTTTTATCATTTTCTGTGCTCATGAAATCATAGACGTTTGTTCAGCGTTTATGATGAACACTCGTAGAATGAAAACCAATAATTTAGAGTTTATTGTTTTCCAATGAGTGGATTTATACGATTTCTTAATTGATTCTCTATAATTGGTATTATCGAGTCATAATTTTTAAATTCAAGTTTTATTACGCTAATTCTAAAGGTTTCATCTTTCATGTTTTGTCTTGCTAAAAGTTTCATTGCAAAAGTTGTCTTGTTTAAATCTTTATAAATATGTTCATGTAATCTTGATTTGATATTTTAAGATTTACCTATATATAGAGGAATCCATTCTCCCAATTCAGTATGAGATTTTATCCTTTTTAGTTTAAAATTTGGAGTAAATTTTCTTAAATAATCTTTGTCTTCCCATCTAAATTTAAAATCATTTACCCATTCTTCAAATACTGAAAAATTACCATTATTCTTTACTTCAATTAAATAAAGACCAGAATTAGCTAATGTTACCCATGGAATATTTTCTAGTTTTTCATTTAATTCAAATTGGCATACTTCTACAAAATGAAGTTCTTTTGTAAATGCCGTAATGAGTTCAAGTTGTTTTGTTATTCCTTCATCAATTATTTTTATCATTTGTTTTTTGTTTAAATAAATTTAAATTTCCGAGCCTATAACTTTTAATTTAATCCCTGCAGTTATATCCAAATGGTTTGTGTACATATAAAAGCTTTAAAACATTTGGACTTACATTTTTTTTGCTTATTCCTGCATTTGGACAAGAAAAATTTGGATTTCCAATGGTTTTTTCCTCATATCATTGCATATATTATCTATTAGATCAATATCTCCTTTTAAAATTCTGGTTTTATTTATTCTTGTTTTCAGATTTTCTCTTCTATTAAAATGCTCCTTAAAAAAAATATAATCTTTATATTTCCAATTAATAGATTTTTGAACTTGACCACATATCTGATACAGGTTTAACTTTTCTAAATCATTTGTTGGAATCGCTATAGATTGATTTTTCCCTTACTTACAAATTTGATATGATATAAATTCAAAAAAACTTTGTCTACATCACTTCTTAATGTAACTAGATCGGCCATCTCACCACTATCATCATCATTATAAATTACATCCCAATTCTCTGTTTTTAGTGATTGAAATAATTTATATTGTATAGAGTCCTTTATAAAATTACCTTCATTAAACCCCATAGATTCTTTTGCTAAATCTATACCTTGCCAATCAAATGGTATAATTTCATCCTTTGGAAAATCTAAAATTTCTTCATTAAATTTTATGTAACGATTACCGTAAAGTATTGAATTTTCTATAAAACCTATCTGAGGAACATAATCCCCATTAAAATATTCAAGTAGTGATCTTGGTTCTTGTGTTCCTTTTATTATAAAAACATCCAAAGTAGAAATTTTCTCTACCCTAAATTCAGTTTTATTTACACTTAATTTAAAACTTATTATTTCTTTTGGAGTTAATAATTCAAAAACTATATCTCCAAGCTCATTTGGATTTTTAAGTTGTAACTCACAGTCCCATAAATTATACGAAACACCTGAAATCTTCAATACATATTTCTTATCAAGTTCTTTGTAATGTAGAGGGCTCCAATCAATAAAATAAGGTATTGAATTTGGTCTTTTTTCTATAATTTCAGGTTCAAGAGTATCTAAAACTTCATTTGGATCTACATCTGGATTAATCAACTTATCACCTACACTTTCACACCATTTTGTAAGTTCTTTTAAATTCCCTCTAAGATATGACCAGATTTTACCTTTCTTAGATGCACCAAAAGAAACTTTTTCTCCATTTTCAAATCCAACTCCGAAAATATTATTTTTAGTACCCGAATCTAATTCTTTTTTTGTTATAGCTGAGCGTAAATTACTACCAAAAAAAGATTGAAAACTTTTGTCTTTTAGGAGTCATTCTCATACCAACACTAAATAATAATAATCTTTTTACATTGTGAAATATCTTAAATACATCAGATTCTGAGATTTTTACATATCCATCAACAAAGATTTTATCAACTAGGAAATTATAACTTTCTTTTTTAACTGAGGAATGAATAAAAAGTAAATTGTTTTTAGATTCATAATGTATAACCATTAAATGCCAATCAAAATTTTGAAATTCACTAAAACTTCCCCATTCAACATTTATCTCTTTACCTAATAAAATTACCAAAGTTCTTTCATCCTCGTTATATGAAATAAATCTATGTTTATATTCATCGAAATCTTCTTTAGTAATTACATTTAATTTTTGGAATACATCTTTTGAATTTTTATAAACTAATGTACTAAATGCTGGATTAATGTTTTGAAAGGGGATATCTGATTCTTCGATATTATTAAATCCCGATAAAAATTCACTAAAATCAATCTGATCTTGAGTTGCAATTTGACTTAAATCTGGCAAAATAGTATTCCAATTAGATTCTTTATTATAAAGCAGATCTATACCCTCTTCAATTCCTTCCTGCCTTAAGTTAGCAATAAACGAAGCATTTCCTAAATTAATTGAATTACTAACCCTTGTAAATCTTCCTATAAATTGCAATGTTATAGGTAAGCTTTTTCTAATATCATGTAATGCTGCAATTTTTAGTTCAGGTAAATCAAAACCTTCTCCCAGCATATCAACACAGACAATTATTTTATGTTTTCTTTTTTTTATATTTTCCAGAACAGTTTTTCTGCTTAGAACGCCAGAGTGAATAATCACAGGATTAAATTCTGTATAACTTTCATATAATTTAAAAACTTCATCAGCTCTTCCATTTGTTCGACACCTCGCCATTAAAAAGTGATCTAGTTTTTTAACATCTCGATCTTCTCTCAATTTTTCAATAGCTTTTAATGCAATATTTTTATCCGCAAGATCTCTATCATATTCTCTAATAGCTATAAAATCAATTTTCTGAAAATATTTTTGTTCTTGAGCATCTTTCATTGAAAAATTATAAATAAATTTTCCTGAAAGTCGCTCCCCATCATATCTAAAGGGTGTTGCTGTAAATTGTATTATTTTACCTTTATCAAAATAATTAATTACTCTGTTCCATTGCTTTGCTTTTGCATGATGAGCTTCATCAACAAATAAATGAGAACATAAATTTGCTATAATTTTAATATCATCATCTGGGATATTTGAAATCAAACTCATAGTTGATACTACAACATTACATTTTTCAAAAAAATCCTTTAGTTCTTTTAAATCTTTTATTCCTTTATCTAATATTCCAACTTTTGGATATAGAGCAGTTTCAGAAACAATACCAAACTTTTTTAAAACACCTAATGAAATAAATTTTTCAGAAAGTTGAGTACGTAAAGAATCCGAAGGAACAATAACTATAAGCTTTTCACATTTATTTGCAACCAATACAGAAAGCATGGTTTCCGTCTTTCCTGTCCCTGTTGGCAATACAACAATCCCTGCTTCTTTTGAATTAGTAAAGTGTCCTAAAATATTATGTATTGCTCCTAATTGGGGTTTACGTAGTCCACCTTTTTCTTTTGCGTCTACCTTTTCGAATTCAGAAATTTCATCATTCTTATAAACAAAACTATCTTTCCAAGATGCGCATACCATATTTGGGGCAATTGTTAATATTTTAGGATGTTTTATCCATTTTTTAATAACAAGCTTTTTATCATTTAAATTCTCTTCTGTAGGAGTGCCATCAGATAATAATACAAAAGCTATATCTTTAGGATATATATTTTTATTTCCCGTGATGCAGTATTTAGTAGTTTTATCTTTAAAGATGACATAACTTCTGTTTTTTTCAATTAAATCAACTTCAATTTTTCTTTCAATATCTTTTAAATGGATAATAGAATTATTAGAAGTTTTTATTATTTCTTTTAGTTCAGGTAGTATTATCTCCATATTTGTTTTATTAGTTAGTAAAACCCGATAATAGAGATTTGTAATCTATACTATCCTTTTGTAAATTTAATTGTTTGATTCATAAGTGTTTTACGGAAAACCTTACTTAACAAAATTAAACCCTAATTTTCAAAAATATCAATTAACAATTTCAAGCAACTACGTATAAATACCTGTTTATTTAATTAAAAGGTATTTCTTATTTATGCTTGACAACGCAGATTTGAAATCTGTGTCTGCAAAGTTGTATTAAAGAAATAGTTAGGTCTTATTGTTGTGGGCACGGATTGAAAATTCGCGTTATTGCTGTGTGTATCCATGCAGTCGCATTCTAGCCCTGATAAAAGGGAAAATCCTTTTTTATTGTTTTTCTCAATAAAAAAGATTGGAATGATAGCAGGAATAGCTCCTGAAGAAAATATTTTTTAAAGCTTCAATAGTTTTTTGAATTGCCTCCTGCTTTAGCTGGAGGTTTAGAATAGAATAATAAAAAAGGCTTTAGCCAAAATATACATTCGGTTAAAACCTTGATTCTTGCTATATAAAATCCCTCCAGCTAAAGCAGGAGGCTATTCAAACTTTTAGTATTAATCTTCGCGAATCTCTGCGAAATTTTTAAATATAAAAAAAGGGCGATACTAAATAAAGTATCGCCCTTTAAGGCAAAATTTAATTTGCATTCTAAAACCAGATTTTAAAATGCGGGATTTAAAAATTGCTTACAGTTCTTGTAATCTATAAAAAGAAAGTTAGTTATTCCTTAACAGCATCACCTTCTTTAATTTCTTCGCTGGCAAGTTTTATTAGTTTGTCGTTGGTGTTTAAATCACCAAAGATTTCAATTTTATCATCGATTTCTCTACCTTTTTTTACGTTGATTCTTGTTGCTTTATGATTTACTACTTTTATAACATAAACTCCTTCGGCAGAACTTACAACGGCAGTTTTAGGCGCTACAAATGTACTGTCTTTTGCATTTAGCGGAAGCAAAACTTCGGCTACCATTCCAGGTAATAAATTTCCGTTGGTATTGTTCACATCCATTTCTACACGTTCTGAGCGTAGTTTTAAATCTAATGCTCCCGACATACGTTGAATTTTTGCTTTAAATGTATCTGGCGATGATTTTACATTAAAACTCATTTCGTCTCCTTGTTTTAAATATCCTGTGTATAGTTCTGGGATAGATACGGCAAGACGTAATTTTGTTTGTTCCTGAATGGTTAATAGAGGCAAATCCGATCCTTTTCCTGATGGCCCAACATAAGCGCCTAAATTGACATTTCTTGCTGTTACAATTCCGTTAAAGGGCGCACGAATTTCCAGATAACCTCTCATAATCGCGACTTCTTTATGTGCTGCAACGGCTGCCTGATATTGTGCATAATCAGAATTCTTTTTTCCGTTTGCCATTTCTAAGTCATTTTTAGAAATTGTTCCTTCGACCTTGCTGGTTTCATAAAGACGGTTGTAGGTGCTTTTGCTTGTATTGTAAATGGCTTCCATCGATTTTAATCTCGATTCAGCAGCTGCAAGTTGCGAACTAATTTCGGGTGCTTCCAGTACAATTAATAGCTGTCCTTTGGCTACTTTTGAACCAATATCTACTTTAAGTAATTTCACAAAACTGCTCACTTTGGCATATAAATCTACTTGTTGGAAACCTGATAATTCTGCAGGCATTCGCAATTCGGTAGATAGTTTTTCTTTTTGCAAAAGGAAGGTTTCCGTTTTAGGTTCCACTTCGGCAACAGCTTCTTCTTTTTTGCTCGAGTTGCAGCTGCTTAATAAACTTACTGCTACGAATAATAGCATGGTCGATTGTATTATTTTATTTTGCATTTTTTGGATTTAATGAGGATATATAATGAATGCTTTCTTCGTCTTCGGGATCTAATGAAACCGATTGTGTTGTTGCTTTTTCTTGCGCCCACGCAAAAATTAATGGTAAAATTAAAAGTACTGTAAAGGTCGAAAAGAATAATCCGCCTATAACTGCACGTCCTAATGGTGAAACCTGATCGCCTCCTTCGCCGTGACCAATTGCCATGGGTAACATTCCGGCAATCATCGCTACTGATGTCATGATAATAGGGCGGAGACGTAATGCTGCTGCTTCACGAGCCGACTCTAATGCGTTGCCATTGTGTTTGCGTAATTGTTCGGCATTGGTAACCAATAAAACCGCATTGGCGATAGAAACCCCAACCGACATGATAATTCCCATATATGATTGTAAGTTTAAGGTCGAACCTGTAATCGTTAGCATTAATAAAGCACCCAGAACTACTGCAGGAACAGTTGTTAAGATGACCAACGAAACTTTGAACGATTGGAAATTTGCCGCCAGCATTAGGAAGATTACGAAAATAGCAACCAATAAACCAACTTGCAGACTGCTTAATGTTTCTACCAATACTTTACTCATACCAATAGGGGTAATGAATAATCCACGAGGTAACTCTCCCAATGAATTTATAGTTGCATCTACATCTTTTACTGCCGTACCCAAATCGGTTTGGCTAATATTCGCAGTAACGGTAATATATGGCATGGCTCCTAAGTTGTCATTCTCACCACTAACAAAACCGGGTGTAATTTTGGCAACATCGCTTAAAACTGGACGGAGCGAATTTTTTAATACTGGAATTTCTCCAATATCGGTTTTGCTCTTCATTTGATTCAACGGAACCTGAACTTGTACGTTATACGATAATCCAGCTCTTTCATCTACCCACATATTTTTTTCAGTATATCTGGATGAAGAGGTTGATGCTACAAGCGATCTTGAAATATCATTCATATCTACACCTAGTTCGGCAGCACGAGTTCTGTCAATATCGATATTCATTGCAGGATAATGAATTGGTTGCCCTATTTGTACATCTCTGAAATAAGATATCTTTTTTAGTTTTTCGACTATTTGGTTGGCGTAAAGCTCATTTCGTTTTTTGTCTTTTCCTGCAATTCGCACTTCAATAGGAGTAGGGGAACCTTGACTTAAAACTTTATCGGTTAGTTCGATAGGTTCAAAAGAGAGCTTTACATCAGGAATAATTTTTTTGATTCTAGCTCTGAATTCATCTTTAAAATCATCCATATCGGTATGATACTCTTTTAAACTCACCTGAAAAACAGCTTCATGCGACCCTGCCATAAACAAATAAATGGGGTTAATAGAGAACAATGCCGGGTGTTGACCTACATATACTGAGGAAATCCCGATATGTTCCTTGCCAACCATTTTGTTTAATTCTTTCAGTACTAAAATTGCTTTTTCTTCGGTACGTTCTAAACGGGTTCCGTCGGGAGCGCGCATTCTTAACTGAAACTGACTTGAGTTTACTTTTGGGAAAACATCTTTTCCGATAAAGGTAATCAGTACAATTGCCAAGAAAGTAATTCCGAAAAGATAGGCGAGAGTGACTCCTTTTTTATGCGGGAAGAGTCGATCTAAGGTTCTCATAAATCGGATTCTGAATCTCTCAAAATGACTTATTTTTCCATCATTGTTAAAATCGTCTCTTTCGACCATTGCTTTTTTCTGAGTAATCAAATCTTTTTCTGACTCAGGCGTTAATCCGCAATCATTAAATTCGGCTTCGTCATCTGTAATTCCTGGTGCGTGGGCGTGTTTTGGGTGCGCTTTCATCAACCAGTTTGCCATTACAGGCACAAAAGTTTGTGATAACAAAAACGAAATAACCATCGAGAATCCAATCGCTAATGCTAATGGTAAGAACAATGCTCCCGGAATTCCGACCATCGTAAATGCTGGTGCAAATACGGCAAGAATACAAAGCAGAATCAATAATTTAGGCAGTGCAATTTCCTGACAAGCATCCCAAATGGCGAGTGCCTTGGGTTTTCCCATATCGAGATGCTGGTGAATGTTTTCTATGGTAACAGTACTTTCATCTACCAGAATTCCAATAGCAAGAGCCAGTCCGCTTAAAGACATTAAGTTGATGGTTTGTCCGAATAGTTTCAGGAACAAAACTCCTGAGATAATCGAAATAGGAATGGTAAGGATTACGATCAAAGCTGCGCGTCTGTCACCAAGGAATAATAAAACCATTAATCCTGTTAATACAGCTCCGATAATCCCTTCTGTAATTAAACTCTTAACCGAATTGATTACATAAACTGATTGGTCAAATTCGTATGATAGTTTTACATCTTCGGGTAAGGTACTTTGTATTTTAGGCAGTTCGGATTTTAATTTCTGAACCACATCCCAAGTCGAAGCATCTCCCGCTTTGGCAATACTTATATAAACTGAACGTTTTCCGTTGACTAAGGCATAACCAGCCGTAATATCGGCACCATCTTTTACGGTGGCAACATCACCTAATTTTAAGTTCTGAACGCTTCCTTTAAACAACGGAATGTTCTCAAAATCTTTAACTTCTTTGATCGTATTATTGGTTGGTGTAATATAATTTTTATCGCCTATTCTCACATTTCCAGATGGAGCCGTTTGGTTGTTTACACGAATGGCTTCAACAATTTGATCAGGAGTCATACTATGCGAACGAAGCAAATCGGGATCTACGTTAACCTCAATTGTTCTTGGGCTTCCGCCAAAGGGTGCTGGTGATAATAATCCCGGAATAGAAGTAAATGACGCACGTACGTACACATTGGCTAAATCCTGTAATTCATTGTTGGAGCGTATTTTACTACTCAAAACCAATTGTCCGATTGGTAATGATGATGCATCAAAACGAATAATAAATGGCGGTTGTGTTCCTGGAGGAAATGCCGCCTGAATTCTGTTTGAAAGCGAACTCAATTCGGCAGCAGCTTGCGCCATATTTGTATTTTCGTAATAGGTTAATTTCATAATCATTAACCCCTGAATATTCTTAGTTTCTACCGATTTTACACCATTGGCAAAAGGCAAGATATTAACATAAGTCTTAGCAAAATAAGCTTCCATCTGATCGGGAGTATAACCACCAAAAGGATGTGCGATATAAATAACCGGCAAATTCATTTTCGGAAGTATATCTACTTTGATGTCTTTGATGGCACCAATTCCGAAGAAGAATAAACCTGCAACCATAACCAGTATGGAAATGGGTTTGCGAAGTGCAAAACGTATTAAATTCATTAGGATCTATAATTAAAATTCATTTATAAATAAGTCAAAATTACCTGTGGCAGCAGCCTTGAGTAAGAAAGATTGCCAAACATTATTATTGACTATATCGCGGTCTATTTCGGCACGATTAAGCGTATATAGTGTTTGAGTAATATCGGTTAATGTGGTTAATCCGTTTTTGTATAAAGTTGATTTTTGTAAATAAGCCTGAGCGGCTGCATTAACCTGAATAGGTGCTTCGGCATAATTATCCATAGTGATTTTAATTTTTGCATCAGCGAGCTGTAATTGTGCTTTTAGTTCAGTATCAATCTGGTTGTACTCATCTTGTAATCCTTGCGAAATAAATTTCTGTGCACTTACTTGTTTACTCACTCTTAATGGAGTTGTAAGATTCCAGCTAATACCAATTCCAACCAGATAATTGGTTCGGTCAGGACTGATTCCATCTATATAATTTCGATTGAAAGAAGTCTGATCGGTTACATAATTGGAGTTAAACCCCGATGCTCTTGTTTGTAAAACGCCAAACATACTCATCGTTGGGTAATAGCTTCGTTTGTACAATTTCAGTTGTTGGTTGCTGTAATCAATTTTGGTTTTGTAGTATTGAAGTGCTGGATGTAAACTATCGTTAGCTACAGAAGGGTGTATCATTTCTCTAGGAATCTGATTTACAAACAAAGTATCTGGAACAAAATCCTGAGTAGGAACTCCCATTAAAATAACCAGTTTGCTATTTTGTTCTTTTACAAAATCTTTGGCTTGGTTTAAGGCAATTTTTGCACGTGATACTTCGGCTGTAGCCAATGTAGAATCTACTCCTGCTAGTAAACCATTTTTTACTCTCGCCACGGCTGTATTCTTGAAGACTACGGCGCGTTTTAAATTCTTTTGCTGTGAGATTAATAAACGTTGGCTTGCCAGCAAATTAAGATAGGCTGCAGAGATTTTGATTTCCTGCTGAAATTTTTCTTGTTGCAAATCATATTCACGACTTTGAACTTCGACTTTAGCAAGATTGATTTTTTGTTTGATTTTTCCGAAAGTAAAAAAATCCCAATTCATATTAACCAGATACAATGCTCCAAACGAAGCGTTCCAGTTTTGTTCTGGCAATGCAGGACCAGAAGAAGCCGTTCCTAAACCATTAAATCCATATAATGCACCATTCTGGCCATTTATGGTTCCATAATCTTGTTGTGCCGATAAATTTAAATTGGGTAAATAATCCCGGTTTGCTTGCTTTAGCGTTTCTTTGGAGGCATTAGCATAATTGCTTTTTGCTTTAACACTTCCATAATTTTCAAGACCTATTTTAATAGCATCTTTTAATGATAGTGTTTGAGCAAAGGGTACCGAAACGGAAAATAATAAAAATAATAGCGTAATTTTTTTGAAATACATAAAACTCTAAGTAAGAAATTATGAAACAAAAATATTTTACTTGAACGGAAATTGCCTTTCTTAAATGATGTAATGCAATAGTAAATGATGAATTGAATTGGTCATTTAATGGCCTCAAAAAATAAAAAAATGTGGTTAATTTGTAAACTATTTAAGTATTAAAAATGAGTAAAAAAAACAATAACATATTGGATAACAAATGGTGGCAGGAGATTGCTGTTGTTATCTTTTCATTTACGCTTTATACGTTAAAAAATGACTGGATGTTATTTAGTTCTTTTACTTCCATATTAATGGGCATTTTTTTCTACTTTATATTATATATGCATGCTCAGTTCAATCGCTTTTTTCTGCTTCCTATTTTATTTAGGGAACAAAGGCCATTAACTTATGTATCTCTGACAATCTTAGGAGTATTATTATTTTCGATAGTTTTACATGAAGTAACGACATTGGATATGTTTAGCAAATGTCGGTTGTATCAAAACTCACATCAAAGGAGTTATGCGTACCAATTGGCAAGTGTTTTAGGAACGCTGGTGTGTATTTTATGTCCTATAATCGTTTTTAAATTTTATAGAATTCATAAAAGACAAACTGACGAAACGCTGTTATTTAATCAAATGCAGCTTAATGCGCTTAAAGGACAATTAAACCCTCATTTTTTATTCAATACTTTTAATACGCTTTACGGAATTAGTTTGGAGTTTCCTGATCGGACTCCCGATTTAATAATGAAAATGTCCCAATTAATGCGTTATCAATTAGAGAGTAATAACAAACAATGTGTATCGCTAGAAGAGGAACTTTCGTTTATTAATAGTTATATTCAATTAGAAAAAGAGCGAGTAGGGTATCGTTGTGATATTACATATGATTGCAAAATCGATAATGAAAATGCCTATAAAGTTTCGCCTATGTTATTAATTGCTTTTATAGAAAATGCATTTAAACACGGAACCTGTGCAATCGAAAATTGTTTTGTTCGTATTTTTATTACGGTCGAAAATGGTTTACTGCATCTTCATGTTATCAATTCGATACCAGCCAAAAAAACAAATGTAGTTTCGACAAAAATCGGATTGAAAAATACTATTGAAAGATTGAATCTAATTTATGGCAAAGAATATAAATTAGATATCCAGGATGATAATAATACCTATATCGTAGATTTAAAATTGCAACTTAAGAAGCTTGTATAAAATGAAAGAGCCAAAAAAATGTATTATTGTCGATGATGAACCTGCTGCGCATTACGTTTTGGTGAATTATATTAAGCAAAATCCACAGTTAGATTTAGTTTTTCAATGCTATAATGGCATTGAAGCTATGAATTATCTTAGAGAGAATAAAGTTGATTTGATGTTTCTGGATATTAATATGCCCGAAATAACCGGAATTGAGTTATTGAAAATTATTCCGATGCCACCAAAAACAATTTTAACGACTGCTTACTCTGAATTTGCTTTAGAAAGTTATGATTATGGGGTTATTGATTATTTATTAAAGCCTATTTATTTTCCTAGATTTTTAAAAGCAATTGACCGTTTTTTTTCTGTTGAAAATATTCCAAACAAGCTTACTGAAACTGTTGCCAATACCGTAAATGTAAAAGTCGATGGACATTTTATAGAACTAGAACTTGATACTTTTTTGTTTGCGCAAAGCTTTGGGAATTACGTAAAATTGCACACTACAAAAAGAACCTATTTGGCATCTATTACAACCAGTGAATTCAAAAGTGCCTTCCTGAATTGGGTTTTATGCGCATTCATAAATCGTATATTGTTGCTTTGGATAAAATAGATACTACTGACAAAGATTTTGTGGTAATAAAAAAAGAACGATTGCCTATCGGAATTACTTATAAAAGGGAACTATCTGATCGATTGAAGAATAAAAATATTCTTTAAATAATTGTATCATCAGGGTTTAGTGTAATAAATTATACTCTTTCGTAATCTCCCTTCCAATCAGAAATAGATTTTTTGATTGAATTTCCAGATAGATTTTCATCCAATGTTTTTTCGATTAGTATAAGGAGTTCTTTATCGGGACTAAATCGTAATGCAAATATTTGCTCATCACTTAATTGGTCTTCAATAAGTTCAAGCCTTTCTCCGCTTAATGATAAATACCTATATCTAAGTTCTAGTTTTACAATTCGGTTTTGTAATGTTAGTGCATAATGCTGGCGCAGCATAAATCCTAATCCAAATAAAACTATAAATATAAAGCTGATAAATATCCAAATTAATTGCTCTTCTGATGTAAAAGAAAAATAGATACTAAAAACGAGTAAAATTAGCAGTACTGGATAATAAACAAAATGATGAGGTGGGTAGTACCGAACATGATTTTTATAGGATTGAGTTTCCATGTGAGTTAGTTTTTTTTAAAGGTAATCAAAACTGTAGCTTCCTAAGTAGTATTTATCAATACGTTAAGAGTTAAAAGTTTTGTTAAAAAAAACTAATACATCATTTAATTAATTCGAGCATTGGTAAAATAAGTTGAATTTTAAAATATAAATGCTGATAATAAATTAAAATCTTTAGGTTGAATTACGCTAAAGACTTTTGTTTTAAATTTCTATTTCCATTTATTCTTGAATGCTTCACTATCAGTAATTAGTTCATTAAGTCGTTTTACCCGGGTAACTTCTTGCTTGGCACTCATAACCCAGTTTTTTGAAACTTTTTTATAAGAAGGAGCAAGTGTCTGAAAGAAATTCCAAGCTTTTTCATTGGCTTTAAAGATTTTCTCAAATTCATCAGAAAAATGAACTTCTTCAATTTCGTGCGTATAAATTCTGGATTTATCTTCTTTGCGTAATTTAAAACTGGCAATTCCTGCGGGTTGCATCAATCCTAGTTCGGTTAAATCTTCAACCTTTTTGATATTTATAGCACTCCAAATACTGGTTGCTTTTCGAGGGGTAAAACGTATGGAATAGCTATCGGTATTAACAGATCTACGAACACCATCAATCCACCCAAAGCAAAGTGCTTCATCTACAGATTGCGACCATGTCATACTCGGTTTATTGGTGTTTATTTTATGAAAACCTACTACTAATTCGGTTTCGTGTAGGTGATTTTGTATTAACCATTCTCTAAATTCAGCCTGGTTTTCGAAAAATAATGGTATCATTTAATTTGTTTCTACTAGTTTTTTTATTTCTTCCAAAATCGGATTCCAACCTTCTCCATTATTTAAAGCTTCAGAATATCTTCTTTGTCCATCTGCCACTGTTGAGTAATCGCCTTGAGAAACATTGAGAACGGTTTTTCCATTATTATCGGCTAATTCATATGTTACATTCAGATAATTATTTGGAATGTCGGGAATCGTTGAATTAGGGTCGAAAGTAGAGTAAATAAGCTTTTTATTTGGTTCGATGCTCACAATATGTCCTTTTACAAAAACCAAGTCCTGACCTTCATAATTAGCTTGCCAAAGAAGTTCGCTTCCCACTTCCCAATCAGACAACGCTTCGCAACCAAACATATAAACTTTTGTTTTTTCAGGATTTGTCAATGCATCCCATACTTTATCAGCAGGAGCATTTATCTCGATAGTATTGTTAACTGTTAGTTCGTTTGCCATGATTATTTGAATTACTTATTATAATATTTCTTTGTAATGTATGCAATAGGAATCCCGATACAAAAAATCAGTATTAGGATTGATAATAGTAATGGAAAATCTAAATTTTTGGCTGGAAGGACAGGAAATACAGTTGGAAGAACAATGAGGTTCATTATAATCCAAACAAAAATACCATATACGATTCCTGAAATTATGACATTATTTTTTAAAAATGGTATATATGGATAAATTATAAAATAGAATAAAGCAAAACTGATAGCAATTATAAAATGAAATAGGAGTCCGTAGAAACGCCATTTTCGGATCCCCCGAATAGGCATCTTGTTTAAAAACACCACTAGCAATAGATAGTAAAATTTTAAGAGCAGTAGTTTTTTGTAATATAACGGCATAAATAAGAATAGGGGTAATAATATCCAACGTGCCTGCAATTAAACCTGATAATAATACAGTTCCAACTTTTGATTTCATATAAATACTTTTTTATTTTTTAGTCACATTTTCAAAAATTGTATTTAATTGTTTGATATGTCTTTGTATATGAATAAGGGAGAAATTAATCCACTCATAAATTGTGAATTTTCCAAATGAAGGAATTTCAGAATCAAGACAAATTAACTTTAAATCATAAGTTTCGGATACGTGTAATAATTCTTCTTCAATTTTTTGAAGAGATAAAGTTAACGAATTTTTGTCGTATTTTTTATCCAATGGCATTATGAATTCCGGAGATTGCATTTTTATGTCAAAGTTTAGAAAGAAGAGTTTCGATATCTTTTACTTTTTCATCGGGTTTTCGAGTGGTTGTTTCAGTTGGACCGCTACACATTTTAGGATAATCTGAACTTGCCAAGATGAGGTGTTGTATAACTTGTCCTGCTGTCCAGCTTCCTTCATAAGGAACTGTATTTAGCTCTTTATTAGAAAAGGAGGAAAGTGTTTTGTAAAGCTGTTCAAATGTATCAGTGATTTTTTTTTGAAGCCCTGTTTTCATTTTATGGATTAATTTAAAGGTTATGTTAATTACCTATTTACAGATGATGTTATCCACCATACATTACCAAATGGGTCAGTTACACCACAGGTTCTGCCATAATCCTGATTACTTAATTCCATTAATGTTGTTGCGCCAGAGACTAAAGCTTTTTTGTAGGTTTCATCGGCATTGTCAACATATATAAATAAGTTTGCTGTTTGTGGTTTCCAATCCTTGGTAGCATCAGTAAACATTATAGTACTTCCACCAATTGTTATCTCTGAGTGTCTTACTGTTTCTCCATCTTCATGTAATTTATGCATGCTTGTTACTAGTTGCGCATCAAAAACATTTTTTGTAAATTCTATAAATTTTAAGGCTCCATTTAACATTAAATAGGGCATTACAGTTTGATGTGTTGTTAGGACTTCCATTTTTCTATAATTTGATTAATAATAGAATAAAATTACAATATTTAATGTTTTAAATATTTAAAAGTCAATGATTTATGAGATGTTTTGATTATTTAAGTGCCTCACAGTAATATCCGTAAGAATTAAGCAGTTCGATTATTTTTTTATTTGAAATTTTCAAATCATGTACGCGTAGAATTTTATCACAATCTTCTAAGTCAAAATTGATGCTGCTATTTGGAAAATGTTCAAGAAGTTTTCCAATAATTATTTTTGATTGTTCTACTTCTTGAACATTTGTTTTGAAAACTTCTATCATGGTTTTCTAATTTAAAACTAAAGGCTAATGTGTCTTAATAGTTTATGGTAATTAATATATGAGATTATCAAAATTACCAGAAAAATCAAAGGGAAAACGGCTTGAAAGCCAGCTCCATCAACTGCAAAGTGACTTATTGAGGCGAATATAAAATCGAAAGCAAAGCCTGCATATGCCCATTCTTTAATACGATTTGGGACTTTTGGAATTATTAATACTAGTACCCCTAAAATTTTAAAAACGACTAATGCATTTCCGAAATAGCCAGGATAGCCTAAATGTTTGATTCCTTCTTTTGCTAGTTCTGTTTGAGATGTTAGGGCTGGCATAACGCCTTCAAATAGAAAAATAATAATGGTTGTTACCCAGAAAATAATTTTTGTTGATTTCATTTTTTGTTAGTTTTTTGGTTGATTACTAATTGCTTAACGAAATTACGAATATTGTTTTTATGTTAAATACGCATTTACGACTATTTTAGGGGCGTATGAGACAATCATTTTTTTACAGTATTATGGAATTAAGGAAAGTTAAGTAACCTTAATCTTGTTTCTCTGGGAGTAACCGAAGAGTTGTGTAGGCTTCGACTCTGCTCAGCCTGACAAATAAGGAGAGTCGAAATCTGCTTAAATCCGCGTTATCTGCGTGCCATTTCTTATAGCTCTTAAACTTTGCGGTCTTTGCGTATCCTGATAGTTATCGGGACTGCGCTCTTTGCGGTTAATTTTCCTTAATGGTTAAAAAAATCACTCGCTTTTTAAAATGTAATTTTTTATGATAAACAAGTCTTCAAAGCCAAGTTTGGTATAGATTCCTTTACCCATTACCGATGCTTGTAATAGAGCATATTCGGCATTTAAATCTATAGCAAGATTGAGTGCATATTTCATTATTTCTTCGGCTAAGCCTTTTCTTCTCATTTCTGGTATAACACCAACCCCATGGATTCCAATATTATTTTCGGTTTGGAATAACATAAAAGTACCGATTGGTTGGTTTTGATATGTAACTAAATGAAATTGTACTTCATCGTAATTATGAACTAGAATTTCTTCTACTAATTATATAACCAAATGCATTGGGATATAAGTCGGACCAGATTTTGGCATCTTCGCTATTCCTTATACGTTTGAATTCTAGTGTATTTTGCAGCACAAATGGTTTCTCTAGTTTTAATGCCATTGCCACTTGTTCGGTTTTTTTAACCAAACCTTTGGCTTCTAGTATTTCATTAGAACTTGTTCCGTAAATATCCCAATATGGAATTACTAAATTAGGATTGGCTTGTAGTGTTTCAATAGCTTTTTCGGCACTATTTTGATTAACATCCTGATTAAACCATAACTTATTTGGCCAACCTGAATTTTCTATTTTACAATATTCGAAAGTATCATTTTTATGATAGGATTGAAAAGGAGTTCCTACTGTTTTCCAAAAACGGGTAAGATTGTTAATGTTGTCTGCTATAAGATTTGTATTTTTTTCCATTTTCAATAAAATTATAAGAATATAAGTCAAAGATAAGTTTGATATTATATTGAACCCTTTACCTATGTTGATTTAGGTATTTTTGTCTAAACTTTTTCTAATTCGGCTTAATTGTGTTGGGGTAATTCCTAAATGGGATGCAATATGGAGTAGGGGAATTCTATCTAAAATATCTGGGTGTTTTGCTAGTAAATCGAGATATCTTTCGGTAGCATTTTCCATAACGATTGCAATTTCTCTTTGTTCTTTTTCGATTACCCAATTTTTTTCGAGGTAAGCAATATAATAGTTTTTTAAATCTTCATTTTGGTTAATTAACTCTCTGTATTTTTTGTAGTTAATAGCAATAAGAACACAATCTTCTAACGCTTCGATTGTAAAATCAGAAGGTGTTTGTTGTAATAATGAAACTGTTGACCCTGCCAAAAAGCCTTCTAAGAAAATGTTCTTGTTATAGATATTTCCTTCTTTATCGGTAATATAAGCTCTTAAAGCACCTTTGCATATAAAGTAAATCTCTTTAGCAATTTGTCCATTCCGTAAAAGGATTTCGCCCTTTTCTAAAAGTTGAAATTCAGCAATGTTTTCTATTAATTTCCAAGAGGTTTCTGTAATAGGTGCATAGCTTTGGAGCTTTAATTTTAAATCGCTGCCATATTTATCTTTATTGATTGTCATGAGTTTTTATATGTTCTACCAAAAGTATTTAATTATGCTGAATGAATTTTAAGTTGATATGAATATTTTGGTTTTTGATACTGAAGTTTTGAATTGCCTCCAGCTTTAGCGGGAGTTTAAAGTATTGATATTGTATAGGGCTTTAGCCAAAATATTTGTCGTTTTGGATATAGCCAATCTATATTGCTCTGTATTCCTCTAGCTAAAGCTCAATGTCATTAATTTAGGACTTTTTTGATTAAATTATGGTTAATCGTTTTCTCGCAAAGACGCAAAAGCGCAAAGGTTTTAGGCGTAAACTTGGCGGCTTTGCGATTTTGCGTGAGATTTATTCGGTACAATATTACAGTTGTTTTTTCTTAGCTTAATGGCATTGAACTTTAGTTGGAGACAATTCAAAAAATTTAGCAAATTACCATTGTTGATATGTTTTGCGGTCCTTCGATTCCGCTCAGGATGACAAAAATACAGATAAAAGATTCGGATAAATGCAGGTGAAAAAATCGTATTAATCCGCATTTTAGGGATAGCAAATCCGTGTCATCTGTGTACCATTAAACACAATATTTTTCATAAAAACGAGTGCTCTAGCCCTGATGGAAACAGCATCCTTTTGTGGCGGTGTTCGCCATAAAAGATATAGTGAACAGCAGGTCCCGATAGCTATTGGGATAGCTCCTTATTCTGCTTAATTCTGGATAATAAAAAACGCTGCAAAACCTAAGTCTTACAGCGCCTTCTCAAAAAATAAATAATTAACGGGTAACAGGTATTATTTCCATCCTCCACCGAGTGCTCTATATAATTCGGTATTGGCGGTTAATTGTTCGCGTTTGATGTTGGCTAGTTCCAACTCGCTTTGTAATATATTTGCTTGTGCTGTAATAACTTCCAGATAATCCGCCATTCCGTTTTTGAATAGCATATTTGAGTTGGTTGTTGCTTGTTGCAATGTTTTTACACGCTCTTTAAGAAAGAACTGTTGGCTTTCTAATTTTTCAATTTTAACCAAAGCATCTGATACTTCACTTACGGCAACGAGCACTGATTGTCTGAAGTTTAAGACTGCTTTTTCTCTCCGCTTTAGCAATATTGTACTGTGTTCTTATTCTTTTACTGTTTAACAAAGGTTGTGTTAATCCGCCAAGTGCAGTTCCGAATAAAGAAGCTGGGATATTAAACCAATTACTTGTTTCGAATGAATTTAATCCTCCGCTTGCTGTAATTTTAAGAGCTGGGTATAAGCTTGCTTTTGTAATTCCAACAGTAGCATTTGCTTTAACCAATGCTAATTCGGCACTTTTTACATCGGGTCTCTGTCTTACTAATGATGATGGAATTCCAGTTGTTAAATTTTGTTTTAATTCGATTGAACTCAGTGTAATTGTTCTTTCTTTTGAACTAGGAAATGAACCTGTTAATACGCTTAATGCGTTTTCCTGAATGGCGATATTTTGCTCCAATAAAGGGATCAATTGTGCGGCAATTAGTTTTTGTGCCTCTGATTGCTGAATGGCTAATGAGGTTACCTGACCTGCATCGTATTTTAATTTGATGATGAAAGTGGTACTATCATTTAATTTCAGGTTTTTTTTGGCAATTTCTAATTGTGAATCGAGCATCAAAAGATTGTAATATCCTTTGGTGACATTAGAAACTATAGTCGTTTGCAATGCTTTTTTTACTTCTTCTGACTGAAGATATCCTGCATAAGCTTCTCTTTTCTGACTGCGAATCTTGCCCCAAATATCTGCTTCCCATGATAGTCCTATTCCAGCGGAATAATCTTCGATATGACTTTTATTTAAAGATTGATTCAGATTATGTCCGTTGAAACTATTTTTAGATGGATTATTAATACTTCCGTTTACAAAGGCATTCACTTCGGGGATATTTCCCCATTTTGCTTGCGATAATTGATATTGTGCAATTTCAATATTTTTAGTTGCGATTTGCAAATCATTGTTTTTTGTAATTGCACTGTCTATCAGTTTTACGATGTCTTTCTCTGTAAAGAATGTTTTCCATTCCATAGTAGCAGTACTTGTAGTATCACTTGAAGCGGATGCACCCCTGAAATTATCAGGAAATGCATCTTTTGGAACTTCAATATCCTTTGAAACTTTACAGGATATGAATGTTGTGATGAGTAACAATACCACAACAGTTTTTGTTATATAATTTTTCATTTTATATGGTATCATTAATTTTTTTGACATTTATCTTCTGGTGCTTCAAGTACTTTAGAAACTTTCCAGGATATTAATGCGAAGACAACAAATACTGTTATCAGAACTGATGTTATATAATTTTCCATTTTTTATTTTTCTTCGTTATGTATTACGGCTAATGATTTTCCAGAAACCTTTTCTTGTAAATGTTGGAATACGATAAATAGAACTGGGATGATTAATACCCCAAGAATTACCCCTGAAATCATTCCACCTGCTGCACCAATACTGATAGAGTGATTTCCTTTTGCAGATGGACCTGTAGCGCTCATCATCGGTATTATTCCCACGACAAATGCTAATGATGTCATGATAATTGGTCGTAGCCTTAGTTTAGCAGCTTCTATCGATGATGCCACTAATGATTTTCCTGCTTTTCTTCGCTGTGAAGCAAATTCAACGATAAGAATTGCATTCTTTGCCAGCAATCCTATAAGCATGACCAGAGCTACTTGTACATAAATGTTATTTTCGATACCAGTTAATCCAATAGCTACAAATACTCCAAATATTCCAACTGGGATTGATAAAATTACTGCCAAAGGCAAGATGTAACTTTCGTATTGTGCAGCAAGTAGGAAATAAATAAATATAAGACAGAGTAGGAAAATAGTTGTTGATTGCCCTCCTGAAGAAATTTCTTCACGTGTTTGTCCTGAAAACTCATAGCTATATCCTGTTGGTAATTGTTGTGCAGCAACTTCTTCAATTGCTTTAATGGCATCTCCTGAACTAAATCCTGGCTTGGGAATGGCATTAATTGAAATTGAGTTAAACAAGTTATATCTCGAAGCTGTTTCAGATCCATAAATACGAGTCAGTTTTACCAAAGTATTGATTGGAACCATTCCGCCATTTTTGTTTTTTACAAAGACGTTATTAATTGATGATGGTTCAGCTCTATCTGCAATATCTGCTTGTACAACAACTCTATAATATTTACCAAATCGGTTAAAATCGGATGCTTGTGCACTACCAAAATAGGCTTGCATGGTTTGTAGAATGTCTTTTACATTAACGCCTAACTGATCTGCTTTTTCATCATCGATATCCAATTGTAATTGTGGATAATCAGCTTTAAAGGTGGTAAATGCTACAGCAATTTCTGGTCGTTTCATCAATTCACCGATAAAGGTTTGTGAGATTCCGCTAAATTTATCTAGTTTACCGCCTGTTTTATCTTGTAACACCATATCCAATGCCTCTACGTTACTGAATCCAGGTACGGTAGGGAAACTGAATACAAAGAAACTACCTGTTGAAATAGCGCCTAATTTTCCTTGTACGTCAGCCATGATTTGATCAATATTCTTGATTGCTCCACGCTCTTCATTTGGTTTAAGCAAAACAAAAATAACGGCAGATGATGGACTTGTTGAGTTCGTTAACAAGTTAAAACCTGAAATTGCTGTTACAAATCGTGATGCATCTAATCCTCTTAAAGTATTTTCTGCTTCGGTCATTACTTTTTGAGTTCCATCTAATGATGTTCCTGATGGTGTATTAACTGCAATTGCAATAAATCCTTGATCCTCTGTTGGTATAAATCCTGCAGGAGTAGTTTTTACCATTAAGATAGTTGCAGCAGTTATTACAGCTAATCCTCCTAAACTAACCCATTTATTACGGATTAAGAATCTTAAACTTCCAACATAACGGTTTGTTAATGAGTTGAAGCTTTTATTGAATCCAATAAAGAATTTTTCTTTAAACCCTTTTTTAGCTTCAGGATCAGCTGCATGCGTTGCATGATTATTTTTTAAGAATAATGCAGCAAGTGCAGGACTTAAAGTTAATGCGTTAACTGCCGATATTAGAATTGCAATTGCTAATGTAAAGGCAAACTGGCGATAGAAAACTCCTGTAGAACCTTCCATGAAACCTACTGGCAAGAAAACAGCAGCCATTACTAAGGTAATAGAAATGATTGCTCCTGTAATTTCATGCATCGCTTCATTTGTAGCTGCTTTTGGTGATAAATTCTTGTGTTCCATTTTGGCATGCACTGCTTCGACGACGACAATTGCATCATCGACGACAATACCGATTGCTAGGATCAAGGCAAACAATGTTAACAGATTTATTGAAAAGCCAAATAGTTGCATGAAGAAAAACGTACCCAAAATAGCAACCGGAACTGCAATTGCGGGAATTAATGTTGATCTAAAATCTTGCAGGAATATAAATACTACGATAAATACTAATATGAAGGCTTCTATCAGAGTGTGTTTTACCTGATCGATAGATTGGTCTAATGAAACTTTTGTGCTATAAAAAACATTTTGTTTTATTCCAGCTGGGAAGCTTTTAGCCGATTTTTCCATCAGCTTGTTAATTGCTACCTGAATATCATTTGAGTTAGATCCTGCCAACTGTATGATCCCTATTACAACCCCTTTTTTACCATTTAAACGAGTTAAACTATTGTATGAATAAGCTCCAAGTTCAACTCTTGCAACGTCTTTTACACGAAGTATTGAACCATCGGCATTAGCGCGTATAGCTATTTTTTCATATTCTTCAGGTTTTGTTAATTTACCTTTATACTTGATAACGTATTCAAAAACTTCTTTACTGCGTTCTCCAAATTTACCTGGAGCTGCTTCTAAGCTTTTATCTTGTATCGCTTTCATTACCTCGTTTGGCGTAACCTGATAGGTTGCCATTTGTGTTGGATTTAGCCACACACGCATCGAGTAATCTCTTACTCCACCAAATATACTTGCGGAACCTACTCCAGGAATACGTTTTATTTCAGGAATAATATTGATTTGAGCATAATTGGCAATAAATGTCTGATCATATTTAGCTTCGTCTTCGGTATATAATCCAATACCCATGATGAAGCTATTTTGTTGTTTTGCAGTAGTTACTCCTTGCTGAACCACCTCTGATGGCAATTGACTTGTTGCTTGTGAAACTCTGTTTTGAACGTTAACTGCAGCCTGATCTGCATCTGTACCCAATTTAAAGAAAATAGTAATGGCTAGCGTACCATCATTACTAGCTGTTGAGCTCATATAGGTCATGTTCTCCACACCATTTATAGACTCTTCTAGTGATGGTGCTACCGAACGTAAGACAGTTTCGGCACTTGCTCCCGGATATACTGCTGTTACCAAAACGGATGGAGGGGCAATATCGGGAAACTGTTGTAAGGGTAATTTTGTAAGTCCAAGTACACCCAATATCACCAATAAAATGGAGATAACAGTTGCCAGTACAGGTCTTTGTATGAATATTTTGAACATTTTCGTTAAATTATTTTTTGTTAATTATTTGGGCAACTTTAGCAGTCGATTTCTCTGGCTGAATCACTTGTCCTTCCTGAAGTTTGTCGATGCCAGTTAATACAATTTGATCGCCAGATTTAACACCATCTTTGATAAGATAATCTGTTCCCATTTTTCCGATAATTGTGATTGGCATTTTGTTTACCTTGTTTTCTTTGCTTAGGGTATAAACAAAAACTTTATCCTGCATTTCTATAGTGGCAGATTGCGGAACCAAAATAGCATCATCATGCTGAATCCCTAAACGGATTTTGCCTGTATTTCCTGAGCGTAATGTTCCATTTGCATTTGGAAAAGTCGCTCTAAGTGTTATTGCTCCCGTGTTTTTATCGAATTGACCATCAACCATATCGATTTTTCCTAATTGTGTATATGCATTACCATCTGCAAGTATTAAAGAAACTGGAGGGAGGTTTTTGATTTTATCACCTATTGTATTTCCAGAATATTGAGTTTTAAAATTTATAAAATCTGTTTCACCTAATGAAAAATAGGCATAAACTTCATGAACATCTGATAATTTAGTTAGCGGCTCAATATCTGATACAGAAACTAAACTTCCTTGTTTTTTTGGAAGTCTTCCTATGTAACCATTAACTGGTGCTGTAATTGTAGTATAACTTAAATTAATTTTTGCAGATTCTACCATTGCTTTGGCTTGTTCAATATTTGCAGCGGCAATTCTATGAGAAGCTTTTGCTGTTTTTAATTGATAGTCTGAAACTACTTTGTTTTGTACAAGAGGAGTTAGTTTGTCAACTTCTAGTTGAGCATTGATTAATGCTGCTTCGGCTCCATGAAGGTTTGCTAATGCATTGTTAAGTTGCTCACGGAATGGACGTTCGTTTATTTTAAATAATGATTGTCCTTTTGAAACGTAAGCACCTTCATCTACAAAAACTCGGTCTAGGTTACCGCTTACTTGTGGTCGGATTTCTACATCAATTGTTCCTTGTATCGAAGCTGGATATTCGGAATCGGTGGTTGCATCTGAATTTTTAATGGCAAGCACTGGTAACAATGGGGCTGCAGGAGCAGGTGCTTGAGCCTTATCTGCACATCCTATTACAACTAAGGCAATTAGGACACTGGTAATTATTATTTTTTTCATTTTAGCTTTGATTTTAATTTGTTGAACATTTGAGTTATTTAAATTTGGATTGGGTTTTGTATTAATTTGATTCACATTTAATTGTATTAAATTTTCTAACGACGTTAAGTAAATTGGTATAAAAATCCATATAATGATTCATTCCAGTTATATTATGTAATAATTGGTATTAAATTATTTATCACTGTTAAGTGATGTGGCAAAAAAAAACAATTTCTCCTTCGACACGACTTTCGACTCCGCTCAGGATGACAAAAGGATGATAATAAATTGAAATTGTGGTATTGAATTACTGTATTAAATTTTTTAACGTTGTTAAGTGAAATTATAAAAAAAAACTTTTTTGATTTTTTTGTTTAATTCAGCTTAGGTTAATAATGGAGTACTAATGTTTGGTTCAAAATTACTACATTAAATTATTTATCAGCGTTAAGTTAGCATTAAATTTTTTTTATCGTATTGATTTTATAATTCCACCAATGGCATCTTTTAAAATTTGGGTATTAATTGTTTCCAAAACCTCACTTTTGTTAATGATGTTGATTGAGATTAATCCGTGAATAACAGAAAAGAAAGTAAAATACTTTTGTTTTATTACTTCTTCAGTTGGCTTGCTATCTTTCATTACTTCGGCAATAACTGCAACAAATAGTTTGTAAGGTGCTTCAGAAGCCGAACATCGTTCATTGCAACAAGTCATTTGTACACCAAACATTAACTGATACATTTCGGTATCGGTAAATGCAAAATCCCAATATGCCATCCACATTGCTTCAAGCTGTTCTTCAGGATTATCGTATTTGTTTCTGGCTTTTTCTAGTTCAATAGTTAATTTTACAAAACCTCTACCAGTTAGTTCTTGTAATATTGCTTCTTTATTAGAAAAGTATTCGTAAATGATTGGGGCAGTATATTCAATCTTGTCTGCGATTTTTCGCATACTAAGACCTTGCCATCCCTCATCTTTTACAATAGTACAGGCAGCATCCAGAATATTTTTTCTGGTCTCTTCTTTTTGTCTTAAAATTCGATCTTTACTTGCCATTTTTATAGAGTATTAAATTGTTTAACACCGTTAGGCAAATGTATGGCAATTTTTAAGATTAAAAAATATTTCTCTCATAGTTTTTTCTTATTGCTGAATAAATAAATTCTAAGGAAGGTGTTGTTTGAGGTAAAGTATTGAAATTCTGGATGTAATATTAAGATAAGTAATAGGTAAAAAGATAAAAGCTAAGGCATATAATGCAAATAGGATAAAGGGTATGTTAACTTGTTGAGTGTGATTAAGTTGTTCGGTTATTATTATTCTTATTAATGTCTTTTCTATGTTGTTTAGCTTAATTCATTTATAATCATTTAATTGTGCATTATTAAGTTGTTTTATTCTAACAAAAAAAACGACTTGGTGAATTTAAAATTGCTAATAATTCTTACATTAGACGATTCTAAATTTAAACTATGGCGGGTTTTCTCCTTTTTGCTTTAATTGTATGTGTTGTTATTCTATTTTATAATTTTTCTATATTAAAAAGAGAGAACGAATACTTAGATTCTCTTTATAGAAAAAACAAAGAGGAATATAATTCTTTGAAAAAGGAAATTGATGAGATTAAAAATCAAATCATGCAACCTGGTTTTGTTACCGAAAATTTAGTATCAAAAATTGCTGAAGTAGAAAACATTTCAGAACCAATTCAAGAAGTTATTCCTCAAGACATTCCTGATATTTTGGATGTTATTGATAATTCTCCTCAAAAAGAAGAAGATGTCATTATTGAAGAGTCTATAGAAAAACCTGCTTTTAGCTTTGAGTCCCGAACGATTCATATACTTGATAAAGAAGAAAATGGTAACGATAAAGAAACTCCAGAACTAGAAGAAAACCTTGAAACGCAACCTGTTTACGAACCTGAACCTCAGCCTGAGCCTCAAGTTTATGAAGAAGAGGTTTACGTAGAAAGTGCTTTTTCTATCCTAATTAAAAAGATAGAACATCAATTTGCTGAAAATTGGACAGGTATTTTGGGTACTGCAATTATGGTCTTAGGAATTGGTTATTTAAGCATTTATACTGCTTTAAAAGTTTCACCAATGTTCCGAATCTTAATTCTTTGGCTTTATGCCGGAATTTTAGTTGGATCCTATTTCTTTTTAAAAACAAAAGAAAAATGGTTTAAAACAGGACTTTGGCTTCGCAGTGCAGGAGCGAGTTTGTTTTTGTTTGGCTGTTTTGGTGCTTCGCAAATTCCGGCACTTACTTTTATAGATAATATTCCAATTGCTTATTCACTCATCGGAATTGGAATTGCAATCAATTTATATGTTGGTTACATTATAAGGCAGCAAACTTTTTTATCGCTTCACGTAATTTTAAGTATCTTGATCTTATGTGTAATTCCCGAAAAACTCTTAATTACATTCTTACTAGCAGCAATAACAGCAACGGCAGGAATCATTTTATCCTATAAAGAAAAATGGGAATATCATTTATTGATAGTTATTTCGTGCTTTATCATATTTGATATTTGGTTTACTCAAGGGGCAAATACTTTGAGTGCGTCTCAAAATATTTTTGCAATATTGGGTATCATCTTGGTTTCAGTAAGCTGTATGTATATGCAGTATCGAAACATTTATGCTAATACCCGTTTTGATAAAATTGCTTTTGTAACGCATCTTATTAACTGGGTTTTATTTGCTTTAGGCTTAATTTTGCATTCAACAGGAAGTACGATTAAAATTTTCGTTTTATTTATTGCAGGAGTCCTTTGCCTTTTTGCAACTCTTTTTGCTAGAAAGAAAAAGATCTTTTGGCTGTATCATCTGGATGGGATGGTTTCGTTTTTACTTTTTGCATTGAGTATCATCATGCTTAATGATTGGAGAGTTGGCTCTGATATTATTGCTTGTGGATTGTACGCTTTAGTAATTACTTGTTTGTTTATTGTTTATAAAAATAAGGAAGTCTTGTTGTCTAAAATATTCTTAGGGCTCAATCATATTTTCTGTTTGTTTATTTTCGGCTTTTTTGTTCTGCATATTAATCCATCTACTGAACAAACCAATATTACAAACTCCTTTGCTAGCTTGATCGTTATGATATTCATGACGTTATTTGTTCCTGTTTTTTGTTCTATTAAAAAAGAGTTCTTAGCAATAGATTCTTTTATTGTTAAAAAAGATTTGAGCTTAAATGGAGTTTTCTCGGTACTATTTTCAATATTATTTTTCTTAAGTTGGTATCATACGATTGAAATTTCGTTTTATTACCCTCTTTTATTTATCGCTTTATTGTGGTGTTCTTTACGATTCAAATTCAAAACAAATACTTTTGATTTTGGAAGATTCACTTTTTTAATCATTACCATTGCTACAGGATTAATATTAATTCTAACTGAACCAAAATCTAATTTAGATGTTGTATTTGCTTTAGGAATTGTTTCTGTAATAACATTTAACTGGTTTATAAAATTATTATATACAGATGATTCTACTATCAAAATGGTCGGGATTATTGGTGTAAATGTTTTATTAGTTTCGCTTTTATATAAATATTTTGCTCTTTATTATATTATCAAAATTTTTGGATTCTTTGTTATAGCGCTACTAAATCACGAATTTTTATGGATTCAATTTAAACGAAAAACACTTTCTGTCAACAACCAAACTTTGCTCTATGGTTCTTGTCTTGCTTTTTCGATATTTGGAAGCTTTTTGTTTTTATACAATACCCAATTTTTGAATAATACCGAAATTGGATTAATTGCTGTTGGACTTTCTATAATCGAAACGTATATTTTATTTGTAGACAAAATCAGAAACAAATCAAATGCTATTATCTCGGGGTGGGGAAATTTAAGTGTTCTTAATTCTGAATTTATTCTTTTTAATGCTTTGGTTTTTGGATTTTCTTGTATTGAAATCGATTATATCCCTGTTTATTTAGGTGCTTTGGCATTGCTTACTTTTTGGGTTTTTCAAAAAACTGAAAAAATTAAACGTTATAATATTTACTCCTTTATATTATTAATGAGCGCTATACTTATAAGTGTTTATTTAGCTATCGATGAAGCAAATGCTGCTAATAAAACGATGTTTTATGTGACACAAGCAACATGCATTTTGTTGTCTGTTGTTTATAGTTATTTACAGATTAAATGCTTGAAAGAAAAAGGAAAAATGTTTATTGCTATTTTACCTGTTATTCAAAATCTATGGATTATAATTTTATTATTTATTCAGGTAGAGATGGCTTATTTACCACTGTTATTTATGCTTTTGGCAATTCTTAATTTTGGTTTAATCGCCTACAAAAAAATAGATTTAGTCCCAGAATCGGTACTTATGATTGGGTTATTGTCTATTTTAATCTCTGTTTTATATAGTATCAAAGAACTAAATCAGTTTACCTTGTTAGACTGGGTGTTACAACTTTCTAGTATTGCTTTATTGATTGTTTTAGTGCTTTTGATGAATAAAAAAGACTTTGTTAAATCATTAAAAATAGATTATCAAATTGTCATAAACATTTGGCTTTCGATTATTATGTTCTCTCAATTAGAACACAAATGGCTTCCTGTATTTTGGGCAGCAACAGCTATAATAAACTTATGTCTTTATTATAAAAAAATCGGTACTAAAAAAGAGATTAGTATTGTTTATTATTTATTGGCAAATTTTCATTTAGCGTTTATTAGTTTCAATTATTACGAATCTAAATTTGAATTTGTTTATCTGATTATATTTGCCCTATTAGCATTATACATTTTTATTATTTATAAATATATTGAAGATTTCAAATTCAGAAACAGTATCATTATTTATCCTGCTACTTTTAGTATCGGATTGTTTCTGTTTCTCTCGTTTGACAAAGGAATCTTAACGTTCTTCTGGATTTTAGAATCTCTAGGATTATTAATACTCGGAATTATTCTGAAAGAAAAATATTTCCGTTACGTTTCGCTTTCCTTAGTTGGTGTTTGTGTAATCCGATTAATGTTTTTTGATTTATCAAATGCGGATTTCCTAATCAGAGCTTTAGTCTTATTGGGAGTAGGAGTAGTGCTTTTGATAATGAATACTTTGTTCAAAAAATACAAAGAGAGATTTGATTAAAAAAAGATAAATTTTATTTCTGCAAAGTTTTTTTAACCTTGCAGAAATCTATTCAAATCAAAATTAATTATTCTTTAATTTTGCGAAATAATTCTTTCGTTGATACTCTCATAAAAAGGTGTCAGGATTTCGTGTTTCTTACAATTTTCAATGACGTAATCTACTAAGAAAGTTTTTTCAGTTTGGTTGTTGTTTTCAAAATCCAATTGCAAAGATGATTTAGATTCAAAAGGGAATTTAGTCAATAAATCTTTTGAAGTTTCGATGTCTTCTATCGTCAGGATAATATTATTTTTGCGGGCAAGTGACTGAATCTCGATCATCATATTTTCTAGAATATGCATTAAATTTTTATCTTCTAAGAGTTGCCCAAAAGTGACTTTATAAGCTGAGGTTATTGCGGCAACTGGAGCTACAAATAGGTATTTCTTCCAGAGTATTTGATTAATATCAGAAACATAAGTAATGTCTAATCCACCCGCTGTTAATAAATCTATTAGCCATTGATTCTCTTTTTCTCCGCCAACGAAAATCTTCCCAGGTCCTCCAACATGCTGAACGTGCCCTCGTTTTTTTACATTTGATGCCACATAAATGCAACCTTCCATTATTTGCCCTAGTTCGGGTAATGTCTCACGAATAATTTCTCTTGCATTTACAACATTCTGCAAAGTGATTATAATAGTATCAGGACTTATGCAATCTTTATAAGAGTTTAGTATTTCGTTTACAGAGTATGATTTACTTGTGATTATAAGCACATCCAAGATTCCAATTTCTGTTGGATTATCTGATACTAAATCTGGAAATAGAGTTTCTTTTATGCCTTTGGATTCAAATATTAATCCGTCTTTTTGGATGGCATTTTTAGTTTCACCTCTGCAAATAAATATAATTTTGGTAGTACTGTCTTTGTACTTTTTTGCTAATGGTGCGCCAACAAATCCGCCGATACCACCAATTCCAAGAATTCCTATTTTTATTGTATCTGTATTCATCTTTTAGTATTTACTGTATTTAGGTTATTGATACAAAGTAAACTGGTTTGTATTTATATATTGATGTAAAAATATAGGTTATATTTGTATAATTTAAGGATTATGAACAACACTTTTTTTATATATAAAGATTTCGAAATTTATTCGGTTGAAGAATTAACATGGAAGAAAGAGGTGCATAGGCATAACTTTTTTGAGTTGTTATATATTGAATATGGTACTGGAAATCATATTTTGAATTCCATTCATCATAATTATAAACAGAATGATATTTATCTGCTCACACCAAAAGATTATCATTCTTTTAAAACATTAGAACCTACTAAGTTTCATTGTTTGCGTTTCTTACCTAATTTTTTTTCAAATAAAACGGAAATAGAAGAAATAAAAAATATTTTATTACCACAATCAGCTTAATGGAAATTTGATTTTGCCTGATGATGATAAGGTATTTTGCGAATTGGTGATTTTAAAAATATTAGATGAAGTAGCCAGACAAAAAGGACAGAATGAAATTATAATCAAAAGTTTGATGATGTCACTGATTCAAATAATAAGAAGAAATGCTAGTCTACATGAAAATGATTTAAATATCCAAACTACTGAGGTTTTAAAGATAGATACTATTTTAAGTTACATCCGTTTTAATATTGCGAATCCACATCTGCTTAAGAAAAAAGAAATAGCCAGTTATTTTAATGTTTCTATACATTATATAGGGGAGTATTTTAAAACTCATTTAAACATTACTTTAAGAGATTACATTGAACAAACGAAACTGAAGGTAGTAACCGAAAAATTAAGTAAAAGCAATTTGACTTTTCAGAAATCAGCAATGATTTGGGTTTTATAGACAGCAGTCATTTTAATAAATTCATTATGCGAAGTACTGGAGTTTCCCCATCTGAGTTTAGGAAGAAGGAGTAGAGGTTCAAAGGTGCAGAGGCACAAAGGTTTTTTGTAGAGGTGTATAGCAGTGCGCGTTTAGTATGTGATAAAGGAACACGATACGGATTTTTTCAGTTTCATTATTAAAGAAATCCGTTTAATCCGCGTTCCATTTCTAGACAATCTAATTAAAAAAACACCTTTAAACATGAAGTCCAAAGGTGTTCTTAAATTCAATATAGTAAGATGATTATGAATCGGTATTACTTGTATCTTTTTTGCGATATACTAGATAAAATACTTGAGGTAATACTGTTAATGATAAGATCATACAAACAATTAGACCTCCTACAATCATAATTGCCAATGGTTTTTGTACCTCTGATCCCATTCCTGTAGATAATGCTGCAGGTAATAATCCAAGAGACCCCATAAGTGCAATCATTACAATAGGTCGTATTCGGCTGTATATACCATTTGATATTGCATCTTTTAGGTGCATATTGGCTCTCATGTTTTCTTTTATGATTCCGATGAGGACAATACTATCAATTGCGCTGACTCCAAAGAGTATAATGAAACCTATTCCTGCTGATATTCCGAACACTGTTCCTGTTATCCATAACGATAAGAAACCACCTATAAAGGCATATGGCATGGCACTCACTGCTACCATAGTATCCTTGAAATTACCAAAATTGAAATACAATAAGCATAAAATAAGAATTAGTACTACTGGAACAATCATCGCTAATTGTTTAGATGCTCTTCTTTACTTTCAAATTCTCCAGCCCATTTCATTACATTTTCTTTAGGTAGTTTTACTTCGGCAGCCACTTTTTTCTGTGCCTCGTTAATTGTATGCCTAGATACTCGACCTTCGATACTAAATCCTACTGCGATATAACGACTATTTCCTTCACGGTATATAAATGTTGGACCCGTTTTATATTCTACAGTAGCGATTTCTTTTAAAGGAACCTTTTTTCCATTCATGGTTGGAATAAGGATATCTTCTATCTTTTCTTTGAGTCTCGGTATTCTTTTTCGAAACGTATACTAATATCAAATATCTTTTCGTCATCATAAAACTGGGTTGCTGCTTGTCCTCCAATTGTCATTCGAATAACTGCTTGCGCATCGGCAGTTGTAATAGCATAACGTGCCATTTTTTCATCATGGAGTTGTATTCTTAATTCTGGTAAACCTATGTTTTTATATACATTTATATCTTCAATTCCTTTTACATCTTTTATAGATTTGGCAACTTTTGCCGCCATTTCTTCTAATTGAAATAAGTCATTTCCGAAAATCTTTATAACAAGAGGACTTTTTACACCTGCGACATATTCTTCTACATTATCCTGAATAGGTTGGCTAAAACCAAAGCTAATTCCTGGATATACATCCAACTCCTTTTTAATCTTCGGCGATTAAGTCCTCTTTACTAATTTTACGTTTCCATTCATCCTGATGTAATAATTCAATATGCAATTCGATATTAAAAAATCCTGTTGGATCGGTTCCGTCATTTGGTCTTCCTGTTTTCGTAAGTATAAATTTTACTTCTTCAAATTTTCTTATTTTCTTTCATCTCTTTTGTAAGACGTACAAGTTCATCAAGATTAATGCTATTAGGTAAAGTTGCTCTTACATAGATCGCTCCTTCATTTAGTTTCGGAATAAATTCGGAACCATAAAAAGCAAATTTGGCACAACATACAGCAAGTAATACCAAGAATCCGTATAATGTTGCTTTACGATTTCGAGTACTCCATTTAAATAATTTAAATAGGTTTTCTCTTTAAAGAAAACCGCGAAATCATATTTTCTTCTAAAACAATATTTTTGGTCAACATTACTTTTACACATTACTAGGTACGTAGGTAAGAGACAGGATTAATGAGCCTAATAACGCATAGCTTAAAGTAAAGGCTAGGGGAGAGAACATTTTACCTTCTACCTTATTAAAAGAGAATATAGGCATAAGTGCTACAATCAAAATAATTAGAGCAAAGAAAATATTAAGTAGCTACACTACCGATGCTTTTCTTGATAAGTCCCATTTTACTCATTTTGTTAAAACGTTCCATACCTACTTTATGCGCTTTCTTTTCCAGCGATACAGAAAGACCTGTTCGACTATGACTACGTGTTCCCTCGAGCAACAGCCCAAAATCCAGAGCTCCATAGATATTAAGTTGGCTGGTAATCCTTGTATTCGTAACATTATAATTGCGAATAAGAATGAAAGCGGTATTACCGATGCAACAATTAATGATGTACGCCAATTGTAAAGGAAAATAAACACTATTAATGATACTAGTAATATTCCTTCAACAACTTTTGTAACTGTTTTTACGGTTGTGTTTACCAACTCAGTACGGTCTATAAACGGAACTATTTTTACAATTATCCGGGAGTACTCTTTCATTAAGTTCATTTAAACGATCTTTAAGTCGTTTTATAACTCGCCTGGATTTTCTCCACGAAGCATAATTACAATACCTTCTACAACATCATTTTCGTTATCTAGACCTACTTGTCCTAGTCTTGGTTTAGCTGCTATTTTAACTTCGGCTACGTGTTTTACTAATATTGGTGATGCTCCTTTGGTTTCTATTAGTATATTACCAATATCTTCTATTTTATTGATAAGACCAACTCCTCTTACTACATATGCCTGATCCCCACGCTGGATTACATCACCACCAACGTTTACGTTACTTTTGGAGACAGCTTCGTAAACATCGAGTGCTGATAGATTATAATTTTCTAATTGTGTAGGGTTAATTTTTATTTCGAAGATTTTTTCTTCTCCACCAAAGCTTACTACATCGGCAACTCCGGGAACTGATACCAGTTCTCTTTCGATTACCCAATCCTGAATGGCTTTTATTTCTTTAATTGGTAAATCACTTTTTATGACATACCTGAATATTTCACCTGTTGCTCCGGATGGTGGTTCAATATCTACATCTGCACCTTCAGGAAGATCTAATCCGTTAAGGCGATTAGATGCATATTGTTGCGCGTAAAAATCCTCAACATCATCATCAAATAATACGGTTACAACTGATAATCCAAAAAGTGAAATAGAACGTACTTCGGATTTTTTCGGAATCGTATTCATCTGTTTGGAAATAGGAAGTGTAATAAACTTCTCTACTTCTTCGGCGCTTCTTCCTGGCCATTGTGTAATTATCCTTGCTCGGGTATTGGTTACGTCGGGAAAAGCTTCTATAGGCGTATTGATATAGCTTACTATTCCGGCTACTAGTAGTACTGCAGTCAAGAAAAACACGATGAGTGAGTTTTTTAACGAAAATGCTACTAAACCTTGTACAAATTTTTTCATGTCTTGTATTGTGTTTATCCGTTTTTATGGAGGATATTTAGTTTTTTAATCTTTCGTGAATTAACAAGTGATTTTTAGTAATAACTTTTTCACCTTCTTTAACTCCTTTATCAAAATAAATCCAGTTGTTATTTTTTGTAATTGGATTTATTTCTCTGGTTTCAATTGTACAATCGTCTTTATAGATTAAGATATGAATCACGATTGTTATCAAAAATGGCTGCTTTTGCAGGAACTGCAGCTAGCATTTCTCCTCCTAAGCTTTTATCGATAACGATATCTGCTGTCATTCCTGGTTTTAATTTTAAGTTTTTATTCTCCATTACAATTCTGGCTTTTAGTACATGCTCTTCGGCATCAAAAACTTTAGAAAGCATGGTTATTTTTCCTTTAAATATTTCTCCAGGATAAGCGGGTGTAGTAACATCTACAAGCATGTTTTCTGTTACGTTTTTTAGATTACTGGTATAAACATTTACCAATACCCAAATCTCTTTTAAATCAGAAATTGTAAAAAGAGGTTCGCTGCCATCAGTTATCTGCATTCCAGGACTAATGTTTTTGGCTACTACATATCCTTCAGTTGGTGCTTTTATCTGAAAAACGGCTCTTTCGCTGCTAGCACTAAACATGGCAAGATTTGCTTTTACATTTTCTAGTGAAGATTTTAAAACATCTAATTCACTTTGGGCTTGCATTAAGTCTTTTTGCGAAGCAATTCCATCATCAAACATTGATTTTGTTGCTTGTAATTGACGTTTAGCAACTGATAATTGTGATTGTAATGATTTACTTTCTGATTGCATACCGTTTAGCTCTGTACTTTTTATTTCTGCCAGTACTTGTCCTTTTTTTACATAATCACCCAATGAAAAAGTAGTTTTGGTTATAATCCCTTCTACAAGGCTATTAAATTGTACTACATGGTCATTATTGTAGGTAATATTCCCAGTAAGGTTTATGGATTCACTAACCGTACGTTTTTGTACAGGCTCGATAGTAATTTTTTCTTTTAGGTCTTTGTCAATACAAAATTTTTCATCTGTTGTATTTTTAATTGTTTCTTTTTTGTCACACCCATAAACGAGCATTAAACCAAGGATAGGAAGTAAAATATGTTTCTTCATTATGTTTGTTGTTATTTTTAGATAATTAGTACAGTATTCCAGATTAGGAGAATTAATTAATTTCCTGACCTGCTATATAGCGTAGTTCTTCAAGGTTTTTATTAAGGTCTTTTTTAGAATTCAGCAGTATTGATTTGTTTTCTAAATAAGCTTCTACAAAATCCAGATATTCTAAGATACTGGTGTTTCGTTGCATTAAGTTTTTACGATAACTTTCTAAAAGTTTGTCTAAATCTCCTTCATAACTAGAGTCGACACTATCATAAAGTTTCTTGGTAACTATTAAATCTTCATAGGCTTGTAGTACTTCTGCTTGTACACTTATCGCTTTTTCTTCGGTAAGTAATTTGCCTTGGTCGATACTTATTTTTGCGGCTTTTATATTTCCTTGATTTCTATTTAAAAAAGGGAGATCCATAGAGAATCCTACTCCAACAAAATCCTTCATTATATTTGAAGCTCGATCATAGGTTACACCAAGAGTTACATCGGGCGTTCGCATGGCTTTTTCGTATTTGTACTTATTAGTATTGTACTCATTTTCTAGTTTAAGCACCTTCATATCTGGTCTGTTTTCTATAGCCGAAGCCAATAGATTGCCTAAGTTTATGTTATCGATGTTTTTATTATCGGGAACAAAACCTTCATCGGTAATTTGGATATAACTTGTAGCAGGCATATTCATAAGAACTTTAAGTTCTTTTTGCAATGAATTATTTTCTTTTTTGAGTTCGCTTATTTCTTTTAAGAATTGCAATTCAGAAGCTTTTAATCTAATATATTCCCCTTTACCAATATTTCCTTGTGTAACTTGATTACTATATGCTTTGAGTAATGTTTGCATTGAAGAAAGCTGTTTTTGATAAACGGCTTCTTGCGCTTGCACAAATTGTAGTTCGGTTAGATTTCCTCTGAACTCAATTTTCAGATTACGTAAAAAAGTTTTAAAATATTCTTTGGCGATATCTACACCAACTTTTTCCATAGCAATCATCTTTTTTCTTTTCCCTGCTGTTTGGATAAGTTGTTCCAGCTCAACATTAACTTGAGTTGTTCTTCCAAAATTGCCCATCATAGGTGGTAAGTCTTCAACTGTAGCGTTTTTCCAAAGATTTATCTCACCTACATTAAGAGTTGGATTTGGCCATAATTTTGCCTGAATAACTTGTGCATCGGCAATGTCAATGTTTAGTTTTTCGGAAATAAGTGAAAGGTTCTTGTCTAGAAACAAAGCCTCGGCCTGTGTTCTAGAAAGAACAATTGTATCGTTTATTGTAGTATTTTGCGCCACAGCTTTGTGTGATACAATAACGAGTAGGGTTAAGATTATACGTTTCAAATTATGTTGTTTTTAATATGATGCAAAGCTAGTTGCGGCATATTAAATCATAATTTGATATATATTAAAAGAGGATTAGACTAACATTAGAAAACGATTAGAGTGGCGGAAATAGTAATGTTACTGTTGTTCCTTCATCTTTTTTAGAAGTAATTGCAAAATGAATATTATTTTGCTTGAAGATAATGTTTGCCAAAGAAAGTCCTACACCACTGCCTTTTATATCATCGACATTTTTGCCTCTATAAAAGGTTTGTTTGATAAACTTTAAGTCGTTTTCACTAATGCCAGTACCGTGGTCTTCGATTACTATTTTTAATTGATTATCCTGTTGTAATAAGCTTATTTTTATAGGATTACCATTCGAGTATTTCACGGCATTCTCTATGATATTATACAAAGCAATTTTTATTTCGTTACTATTTCCTTTTATCGAAAGTAATTTGTCATTAGTAACTTCTAGTGCGATTTGAATTTGAGAATCCTTTAGTTTATGTACCTCTGGTAACTGGTCATTAATATCCCATACGAGTTCATCAACTCTAAAAACTTCATTAAGTTCAGTATTGTCTCTAAGTCCGGACAACATCATAAGTGTATTGAGAGTATCTTCTATTTGATATACATTTTCTAATACTTTTTCAGACATTTCTTTGTACTCAGCACTTGTTCTTTCTTTTTGTGCAAATACTTCTAAATTTCCTGATATGGCTGTTAAAGGCGTTTTAAATTCGTGAGAAACATAATTGATGAAGTTTTTTTGAATTACAAATGTATCCGATAAACGCTTAAATAAATTATTATAAGTTTCTATAAGTTCTTGTATTTCGTCTTTGGTATTTGGAGATATAATATGCCTGTCTAGTGACGAAGCCTCGATTTCGTTTACCTGATCTACAATGTTTTTAATTGGACTGTAAGCAAGGTTTGATAACTTACGACTAACCATGTATATTAGTATGAGTCCAATGAGTAAAACCAGCACCATGATAATTAACAATCGGTTGGTAATAGTTTTAAATTCAATATCATTTTTCTTAACAAAAACAACAAAATCACCTTGATTGTCACGGTAATAGCTTCCGAAATAAAAGTGGTGATTTGATTTAAAACTTAATTTCCTATTCTTCCGAATATAATCTAGTCTTTCAATAGTTATATTTTTATCATGTCCTTTTTCACCATAAACAATTTCGTTTTGCTTGTTGTAAACACGGGTTACTATCTCAAGAGAATTTTCTTTGAATTGCTGTCCAATGATTAAATGTTGATTTTCTGGCAGTTCATCTTTTTCTAAATAGAAGATTCCAGTAAGTAAACATGTTTTTTGAAGTTCGTTGTACATTATCTTTTCTGAATAGCTGTAAAATGATAAGTATGTTATAATCGAAGCAATTATAAATACTATGCTAAACGTAAATGAAGATATTAATGTAAATCGGTTGCGTATTTTCATAACTATTCTTTAATCATATATCCTGTTCCTTTTATGGTATGGATAAATTTATGGTTTTGTTCTATTTTGTTTCTTAAGTAAGAAATATAAACATCAACCACATTGGTATTATTATCATAATTAATTCCCCAAACGGCATTTAATATTTGGGTTCTTGACATTACTTTATTTCTGTTTTCTAGCAAAAACAATAGTAATTTATATTCTCTTGGAGACAAATCAATTGGTTGATTGTTTTCGGTAACTTTATGTTCTTCAGGGTTTATTGTTAAGCTCCCGCAGGTGTATAATGTTTCGACCTTGTTATAATTAAATTTTGTTCTTCGGGTTAATGCATTGACTCTGGAAATTAGCTCCTGAAAATGAAAAGGTTTCACAAGATAATCATCGGCTCCAGAATCTAAAGCATTCACTTTATCATCGGTATTACTAAGTGCACTAAGCATTAATATGGGAGTATGGATTTTTTTAAAACGCATTAATTTGGTTAACTGAATACCATCAATGCCCGGAAGCATAATATCCATTAAGATAATATCCCAAGTGTTTTCCTGAAGTAAGTCTCTGGCAATTTCACCAGTTTCTGCTAAATGCACTGTGAAGTTATTTTCTTCCAGACCCTTTACTATAAATTCGCTTATGCGTTTATCGTCCTCGATGAGTAAAACATTCATATGATAGTTGTTTCTTGTATTTATTTTAATGACAAAGATTATCAAAAATAACACTTAATTGCGGGAATGTGCTATTAAAATTGATGGTTATAGCCATGATTCTGTTTTTTAATATTTTGTTATGAAACAGAAATCTGAAATAATTAATATCAATTCGTAAATTAGGGGCGATATAAATACATTCGAATGACAGTACTTACATTTACACTGATAATGCTTTTTGGTGCTTTTTTGGCAGGTTTTATAGGTTCATTATCAGGTTTAGGCGGCGGAATAATCATTATCCCTTTATTAACAGTTGTTTTAGGAGTCGATATCCATTATGCTATTGGAGCCGCTCTGGTGTCGGTAATTGCAACTTCATCGGGTTCTGCTGCAGCTTATGTTAGAGAGGGAATTACCAATATGCGTTTGGGGATTTTTCTTGAGATTGCAACTACTATTGGTGCTGTTGGCGGGGCACTACTTTCTACAATTGCACCAACATCTTTTATTGCTGTTTTATTCGGACTTACATTAATTTTCTCGGCTATTAATTCATTGCGAAAAAAAGAAGAGCATATTGTTTTAGAGTCAAGTCCATTAGCTAAAAAGCTGAAATTACAAGGGACTTATCCTGCACATGATGGAGAAGTGATTAGCTATGGAACAAAAAATGTCGTGGGCGGATTTAGTATGATGGGGATTGCTGGTATGATGTCAGGATTATTAGGGATAGGCTCTGGTGCTTTTAAAGTAATTGCAATGGATAATATCATGCGAATTCCGTTTAAAGTTTCTACCACAACCAGTAATTTTATGATGGGAGTTACAGCAATGGCGAGTTCAGTAATTTATATTCAAAAAGGATATATCGAACCCGGAATATGTATGCCTGTAGTGATAGGTGTATTATTTGGGGCTATGGCTGGAGCCAAATTATTAGTTAAAACAAATCCCAAAAAGCTTCGTATCTTTTTTGCCTGTCTTATTTTTGTACTTGCAATAAATATGATTTATAATGGACTTAATGGAAAAATCTAAGGTTATGACACACAAAACTTTGGAAAAAGATTTTCAATCCATTATAGGGAACTTATTGCGTTACGGAGTATGGATTTCATTATCAGTAGCTTTTATTGGCGGAATTATTTATTTAATGAATCATGGCGGTGATATTGAAGACTATTCGGTATTTAAAGAAAACGATAGAAACATCTTTGAAGTAATTGCAGCGATTTATAACGGAGTTATTCAGGGTAATGGTGAATCAATAATATTTTTTGGAGTAATTATTACTTTTTCTTACTCCAGTATTACGTGTATTATTATCACTATTCTCTTTTTTACTAGAGAAGGATTATTTGTATGTAGTAATTACTCTAATTGTAATCTTTATTATTCTGATAAGTGTTTCTTTAGGATTTTCTCATTGATGGTTGAGGTGAAAGATGAGCTAAGTATAGATAAAAACTTACTTAGCAATTTCAATTTTAAGTAATTCATTATCGATTTTCCGATATGTTATACGAACTCTTAATCCATCTTTTATAATGTCATTGTTGGTATTACTATAGGTATTAAAACGTCCCAACAAATAATCACCATAACTAAATTTTATGGAGTCAACTTTAAAAGATTCGTGAGTATTGGAACCAAGTTTTTTTTGTACAAATCTGCGATTAAAGTTAGAAATTACTCCTTCGACTTTTCCAACTTGTTCAGAAGCTAAACTTTTACGAATTCTCTCATCACTATTATCGATTGTATAGAATTTTAAATAAATGAGTATAAAACTAGATAACATAAATAAAATGCCGACTGACCATAATAGAATTGATTTTTCATAGTCTTCATTTTGTTTTTTTAGCTTTTTTATTAGAAGCCAAGTTATCATTGTGATGATTGCTATATATAGAAATACGTCAGATGTTTTAATCGAGTTTGACGGTAAATCTAATACTGACCAATAGGTATAATAATTCAAGATAATTCAAGATTTGATTCAACTAAAGGCTCTGTAGTTTTAATTTGTTTCTCGTTATTCTCTATTTCAACAAGTAGTGATTCTACATTTGAATAATCTTTGATAATTTTTATAGTAATTAAAGCTAATGGTATTTCGATAACTTTATCTATAATATTCAGAATTGTACTTGTAGTTAATTGATCTATAGATGTTGCATCTGAAGTATATCTATAAATGATTTGTCCTAGGACATTATTAATAATCCAGAGTGTCCACCATAGAGTCAATGCTCCAGTTGTGAAATTTTTACCAATGTTTATTCCTTTTTTAGATAAGTAAAAATCGGTATCATTATATAGTTCTTTCATTATTTGTAGCGGTCTATATAGAGATATAATTGGAACAAACCAACATCCTGCTGCCCAGCCTTCGCTATGTGATAAGTTGTCAACTTTTAAATGAAGATTATAATAAGCACGTCTAAACCATTGTATAAAAGTGACTCCAGAAATAATGAAAAAAATCAAGTAAATGATTAGAATAATTTGTTGGGTGCTATCATTTGCATTTGCTTCATCTGGAGTTATAAAACCTCCATTTGCTACAGTATGAAGTAAATTGTATTGTAGAAAGTTTGAAATTAATGAAACAATATTAATTGATAAAACAATCCATATTAATAACATTGCATTTTTTGCCCTTTGCTCATTAGGTCTTAATTCTTCCATTATTTTCACTTTGGTTTGGTTGGTTTTTTAACAGAGCGAATATATTCTATTTTGTATTACTACAACTATTTAAATTTAATAATGTTCTAAAACAGAATTGCAAATAAACTAATCGAAAAATGACATCAGGGATAATCTGAGTATTTAAATGATTCTCCGTTAAATATAAATATATTTTTTTTATTGATGATTTGATAAATAGGGGTAAGAGGCTTTAGTTACTTACCATTCTCGCCATTCTTCAGTTAAATCAATAGTATGATCAAAATCAAATCCTGTGGTTCTTATAACGTTATTTATGAATTCACATAATTCTTCTCTTTCCATTGTTTCAATAAAACTGTTATTCTGATTATTAATCTTATTTATTGTCTGTACAAGTTTCTTTGTTGAGTTGTATATATTTGTTGCTTTTTTATTAATGGTCAGGGTAACCAAAGTATCCAAGTAATCTTTTAGTAGATTTTCGATTGCAATGATATTATTTTCTGTAAATACAGTGTCACCTTTTTCTTTCCTTTTTTTCCACTCAATTGTAGGTACTTTGTTAGTGTACTCTATAATGAACTTATGATTATCTGGTTTAATATTTTTATTTTGTTGGCTAAGGAATTTTTTGAGTTCTATTTTCGCTTTTTCGTCTAATGTAAGTTTTATAATTCGAATCCAAATCAATTGAAATTCAGAATTAAAAGCGGTTAAAATTCTAAAATAATCAAATTGTGTCCAGTAATAATAACCGTAAGAAGTATTTCCTTTTTCATAAGGTTTTTTTCCTAATTTATTTAATACTACTTCTTTGCTATCTCCTAAAAGAAGCTCAAATGGAAGAGGTACAATAGACTTCTTTTTTGTCTTTTCGTAATTAGGATCAATGGTAATTTCGTCTAAAAAAAGCTCCTCTTTGTTTCCTGTATTAATTGTTTCAGGTTCTCCATATTCTTGTTTATATCGATTGTAACCATCAAAATTCATATGGATCCCATTTTCTTTATTTTTGGATACAGTGTCATAAGCATCATTAGCTGTGTCTAAATTTCTTTTAGGATTATTTGGCAGTTTAAATTCCTTCATAAACGAAAGAAGTTCTTCTGATTTAATTGATTTGCCAAGTAAACTCTGTAGTGAATTTGCCATTGTATTATAAATTTGAGTAAACTTTTTGATAAATTATGTAAAGAGTAATGATATAGAATAATTATCCCATCGGAGTACAAATCTCGATTAAAAACCCATCAATATCTCTTATATAGGCAACTGTTTGTCCCCAAGGCTTTTGCTTTGCTTCTTGCAAAATGGTAGCACCAGCTTCTTTAGATTTTACAAGTACTTCTTCTACATTATCGGTTATAAAACCCAATTCGGTAGCAAAAGGCTTATTGGTTAAATCACTTTCGATAAAACCGTTTTTTAAATTAGAATTAGCTAATTCTTTTGATGCAAATGAAATTGTAGTTTCCCCTGTACTAAGTTCTCCGTAATCATTTTCGGGAGTTACAAATTTTCTCGTAAAACCAAAGGCATTTTCATAGAATGTAATTGATTTACTTACATCGTTAACATATAATATTGTATAACCGAATTTTACCATTTTTATTTTTTTTTAATTTTTATAATAATGTGTTAAGTGTATCTCATTAAACACATAGAAACATAGTTTTTATACATAAAATAGAATACAAAAAGAAATATATTTCTTCCACATAGCTAGCTCTAGCTTTGTATTTTTGAATAAGTGATACGTCTTTTCGAGAGTACAAAATCTATATTTCTATGCGTTGAAATTAATTTTAAATAACGAATTTATAATAGTTAAGACCAATACATCTAAATTAGAAAAAGCTTGACGGAAATAGAAATAAATAGATTTTTTAATGTACGAAAATACAAATAAAAAATAAGTTACCGTTCCGCCAAACCTAAAATTATTTACACATTAATTAGTCACTTTACTAGTCCATTCTGTTCCGCTAATGTCGGTGAGGATTATAGTATAATTAGTGTTTTTTTGCAAATGATAATTCGTTAAATCAAAATTCAGAATTGCTTTTGCGCCAAGCGGAATTATCAAACTGTGTTTACCAGGTTTTACTTTTGTAACGTATTTGTTGGCTATGTCTTTTTTAGGAAATTTAGCCAAATCTTCCCCTTTTAAATCCAAGATAATTTCTCCTTGTTCATTCTTTAGCTGAATTCCAATTAAAAACGAACCATAAACATCAACACCTTCTGTACGATATATTTGAAATTGTAAGGCATTATTTTTTATAGTTGCATCGCTAATTTCTACTTTAGGCTTTACCGATTTGTTATGCAATTTTCCAAATACGCCACCGTGAAAGTATTGATTCGTAAATAATGTAAGTGCTAATATTAGTAATGATCCAACTAGAACAATTGGTTTAAGCTTAGGAATAGAAAGTGGTCCTGAACCAAGCCATGAGAACCATTTTGTTTTAGTGAAACCATAATTTTTATTCATGAAGTAATTGTCTAGTGAATAAGGACCACTTCCGCTTAAAAAGAGGGTAAATCCACAAGCAATTCCTAAAACTCCAATTTGCCATTCGTCTAAGCAAGTGGTACCAATCCAGCCAGAACCTAATAAAATCCCCATAGCTAAACTAAATACTCCAAAGCTCATTAATCGGGTAAAGAATCCTAACATAATTAGTAATCCTACAATAGCTTCGATAATGGTGAAACTAACCATAGACCACCAGAGCGCTTCGGGATTTGTAACTAAATATTCGATTATGGGTTTTATTCCTAAAGCATTTGGAAGGAAATGATTGAATTTTTCGCCAATATATCCTGCTTCATCTTGGATTAGTTTGTTCTCGAGAATAAGCCTTCTCCAAAACGCAGAAAAGTATGTCCAACCAATAACAAGCCTAATAGAAAGCGTAAAAAGACCAGCCAAATTATATGACTGATTCGTATGAATATTTTTCATAAGTGTATATTTTAATTTTAAAAAACGATAATAAATAAAACGCGATTGTTTGGGATTATGCCAAATCGGATTTTAATCGTTTGTATAAAATATACAAAGGTGGAGTATTTACAGTGGCAACATTTACATAAATATGTTTTTTATGTAATGCTGTTGCTAATAAAATTTGATTTTGAGAAACAGAAACGGGTAAAACAGGAATTTGTTTCTTAAGCTTCTCAACGCTATTTTCTGATTGATTAACGCTTGATTCTTGTACTTCGCAATAAGAAACTCCTGTTGGGGTAGTTTGGTTCTTATTAAGCGTCTGAAAATACTCAATGTCAAAAACAGAAAACAAAGAACTTTTTACCGAACACGGAGCAAGCGCAAACACTACAGCAAGTAGTATTACGACAAGTCGCATTTTTTTAGGATAGGTTCTTTTGTTTTTCATATTTTTCAAAGATATGCTTTTGTTTTGCTTTTTGCTAAAGTATAAAAGTATTAAGTAAAAAAAACGCTTTAAATATTGTACTGAATATATCTCTCGCAAAGGTGCAAAGACACAGAGAAAGTATTGGTAACTTAACGACTTGGTGTCTTTGCATGAAAAATTTAGTCAGAAATTTTAATGCGTTGACTTAAAGGTTAAAGCTATTCAAAAGAGATTTTTTATAATTGAATTTCATGAAAAAGTAAATATCCAGTTTTAAAATCTATAAAATAAATTGAACCTTGAACATCTAGGTGCTGCCTCCCTAACAACAGGAGCATGTATTAACCTT
>NZ_JBXBAV010000067.1:0-30618 GCF_056783245.1 Flavobacterium sp. TC780
ATTCCAAAACTTTTATCAGGAGATGATATATCAATACAGCTGTATTACAAACGAATCGAAAGTATTGATGTAAGTGAAGGAAGTAGAGTTTCAAGTAAAGAAACATTCAAACAAACAACAATTGATTTAAATTCTAAGAGGAGGAGAAATCAATGTAATTTTGGATGTTGATAATGCTAAAGTAAGAGCAGTTTCTGGAGGAACAATCAGAGTCTCTGGTGAAGCAAGTAATCAGGTTGCTAGTTTAGGCTCAGGAGGAATTTTAAAAGCAAAGGAATTACATACCTCACAAACAACAATAAGCGTTTCTGCGGGAGGAAATGCCGAAATCTATGCTACTACCTTAGTTGATGCAAAAGTGAATGCTGGTGGCTATATTTACATCTATGGTAAACCAAAACAAATTAATCAAAAAACTGTTTTAGGCGGTAGGATTGAAGAAAAGGAATAAAACGAAATTTTATTTTAATGATAAATGATATTATAGCAGGGATTCACATGGGGAGTATTTTTAAGCTTTATGGTAAGCCCAGTATTTTTTATCATTGCTAGAAACTGAGTATTACTAAAGGTTTTAGAGCCGCTTTAGTTTAATGGATGTGATACTAGGAGACATTTTTTTTATAGCTATCGCTTATTTAGGAAGTTATAGATTAATTAAAAGCTTACAAGATAAACCAGCCCTTTTTATCTTTGGAGGCATAATCATGTTGGCTTACGGTATTATTTCGTTTATACAATTCAAGAAGGAAGCGAAAATAAACGACGAAGAAATAGACCGTGATATTATCAAAAGGAACTATGGAAGCCTTTTTGCAAAAGGCTTTTTCCTAAATGTTATTAATATCGGAGTACTCGGTTTTTGGGTTGCAATAATTATTTCTATTGGATCAAAAATTAGAAATGCAAACGTCAAGTAGTGCATTTTTTGTAACAGTTGTATTAACTTATTTAATAATTGACTGTATAAAAATTGTTTTAGCAAAGCAATTAAAATCTAAAATGACACCGTCAAGTGTTCTTTAAAATTAAAAAAGGAATAAGTGTAGTTTTAATGATTTTTGGATTTGTTTTAATAGTTCAAGGATGGTTTCCAAAAGAAAAGAAATGGTAAAACATGCTTTTGAAAAGATAGAAAAGTAGTTGTTAATAACTGCAAAATATATTTTTAAACCTCTCATTATGAGAGGTTTTTTTATGTTTAAAACCTTTTTTTATTTTTTCTAGCACTATTGACAAAGTTTAAAACTTTGACAAAGGTAATAACACTGTTTAATAAGACTTCGACTCCGTTGATTTTGAAAATATTGAGGAAAAATTAGGCATAAAAAAAACACCAAATTTTTTTGAAGGTTTTAGATATATCGTCTGGCTTCAAACATAATCTTTATCTAATTTTTTCTAAAAATTAAGCATAAAAAAAAGAGATACATTTCTGTATCTCTTCTTGAGGCATCGTCCACGGATCAAACCGGAGTAGGAGCTTTTGCAGAGCCCAGCCTAGCCGCTCGGCCACGACGCCATTACTTGAACGGATGGCAAAAGTAACCATAATCTTTAAATTTTAAAAACTTAAAGCCAACTATTTTTTAAATTTTTTAAAAGAAATAAAATTTCATTCTAATTATTTCTTTCTAGTTTCTTTCATTCTAATTGTAACCGACTCAACATCACCACCAATAGGAGGGTTAATCTTTGAAACTTCAACAATTGTTTTTGTGATCATTGGGATCTCATCAAGAACCCTTGTAATGATTCTTTTGGCAACATGTTCCAATAATTTAGATCTAATGGCCATTTCTTCTTCAACAATTTTATTCAAATGTACATAATGAACCGTGTCTGCAAGATGATCAGACTCGGCAGATTTTCTTAAATTAGCATGAATTTCTAAATTCACTTCATAATCAGATCCAATTTTTCCTTCTTCAATTAAACATCCGTGGTAAGAAAAAGTACGGATGTTTTTTAGTTTAATAATTCCCATTTTTAATTTAATTTCTTGTTCTAAGTTTCAGATTTACTGAGAAGTTTCCAAAGAAAACTGTAAACTGTAAACCGAAAACTATAAACTTTTTTATCTTTGCTAAAATTACTATAAATAATGGCATCAGAAGAAAAATCACTCAATTTTATTGAACAAATCATCAGAAGAAGATTTAGAAATCAGGATTATCAAAAATAAGCTTTATTTTCGTTTTCCACCAGAACCAAATGGTTATTTGCATATTGGTCATGCAAGTTCTATTGCTTTAAATTTTGGATTAGGACTTGATTATCAATCACCTGTAAATTTACGTTTTGATGATACCAATCCAGAAAAGGAAGAACAAGAGTTTGTAGATGCAATTAAAAAAGACGTTGAAGGTGAGGATATACTTGGTCAGAAGAACGTTATGCATCTGATTATTTTCAGCAATTATATGATTGGGCAGTTTTATTAATTAAAAAAGATAAAGCTTATGTTGATAGTCAATCTTCAGAAGATATGGCAATTCAAAAAGGAACCCCATCAACTACTGGTACTGATAGTCCATATAGAAATCGTCGCCAGTAGAAGAAAATTTAGACTTATTTGAAAGAAGGACGGAAACGGAGAATTTGAGGCTGGAACTCATATTTTACGTGCAAAAATAGATATGAAATCTACTAATATGTTGATGCGTGATCCTATCATGTATAGAATTTTACACAAGGATCATCATAGAACGGGAGATGCCTGGAAAATTTATCCAATGTACGATTGGGCACATGGACAAAGTGATTATTTAGAGGGTATTTCACATTCATTTTGTACGCTAGAATTTTTGCCTCACCGTGAATTATACGATTGGTTTTTAGATCAAATTATAGACGAAGATAAACTACGTCCTAAGCAAAGAGAATTTGCAAGACGTAATCTTTCGCATACAGTTGTTAGTAAAAGAAAATTGCAACAACTTGTTAAAGAACATCATGTAACGGTTGGGATGACCCAAGAATGTCTACAATTTCTGGATTAAGAAGAAGAGGATATACAGCTGCTTCATTACGTAATTTTGCTAATTCAACAGGAATTGCAAAACGCGATAATTTAATAAGTGTATCAGTTTTAGAGTTTTGTATTCGTGAAGATTTGAACAAAAATTGCACCACGTGTAATGGCTGTTTTAGATCCGGTAAAATTGGTAATTACTAATTATCCAGAAGGAAAAGAAGAGTTACTTGATGCAGAAAATAATCAGGAAGATGATACAGCAGGATTTAGAAAGTGCCATTTTCAAGAGAGTTATATATTGAAAGAGAAGACTTTTTAGAGGAAGCTCCAGCTAAATTTTTCCGTTTAACTTTAGGAAAAAAGAATCGTCTTAAAAATGCTTATATCATTAAAGGAGAAAGTGTTATAAAAGATGCTGAAGGAAATATTACAGAAATTCACGTTACTTATGATACAGATTCTTTAAGTGGAAGTGGAAGTGAAGCAAGCCAACGCAAAGTATCAGGAACTTTACAGGGGTTTCGATTGCACATGCTATAGAAGCTGAATTCGTTTGTATGATACGTTTTATATTGATCAAGCTCCAGACAGTTATAAAGATAAAATTTCTTGGATTTTGTAAATCCAAATTCGTTAGAAATTGTTACTGGATTTGTAGAACCAAGTTTGGGTTACAGCTAATAATGAAGATAAATTTATCAGTTTCAACGCTTAGGTTATTTTACTGTTGATAAAGATTCAACTGCTTCAAAACTAGTGTTTAACAAAACTGTTGGATTAAAAGATGCTTGGGAAGAAAAAGGTAAAAAAGAAGAAAATAGCATTAATAATTCTTTAAAAGATATCAATAAATATTTCAAAGTTGAAACTAAACCTGAGCGTTTAGCTATAGAAAATGCAATAGGGGAGAGTATAGCTGCTATTTCAAGTTTTTCATTATTACAAAATTATTAAAGAAAATATATTAACAATAATAAAAGTTCGTTATTATTTGCTCAATTCATTCTGAAATATTCAAATTTAAAATCATCTGATTTTGAAGAAGAAGAAATTAAAAAATTATATAGCATGTCACTAAGAAGTGAATCGACTTATGTTCGTTCGAAAGCACTTTTAAATTTAAGAGATTTGGAAACAGAAAATTTTAGAAATCAGTTTGAAGATGAAATTCAAAAATTAAATTCAAATCCTCCAAAAAATGCTTCTGAATAGAGAAAAGGAAATTTTGCGAAGAAATGTTAAAAAAATAACATCAATTTTAGTTATCAAAAAGCGCTTTTATAAGCGCTTTTTTTATTATTTATAATTTCTATTTAAATTTGAAAATTGATAGTTTTATTATATTAAAATCAACCTTCATAAATTGATTTTAAGACGTTTTTAATAATCAGTTAATATAATTATCGTTTTTATAAAAATAATTAATTAGCGTTCTTTATTTTAATTTTAGACTTAATTTCAAGATGATTTTGTCGTTGTTAACATCGAAATGTTTATAAGTACAAAATCTTTACAATTCTGATGCTTTTACCAGATTTCAATTCAAATTTTTTACTTAGAGACTGTTTTACATTTTTTGATTTTAAAATCATTTTAATTCCTCAAAAAAATATTTCTAGTAAGTGAGAAAACGTTTTGTTAAAATGGTATGAAAACTAATGATCAATTTTATTTATGTAAATTATGTGTTGTTTGTGATTTTATCTATTATTAGTATTAATTATTGTTTTTTTAATTTATATAGTTTTTTTAGATTAAAAACAGCTTATATATATTGTTTTTAAGACGTTTTTATAATTATAACGACTCTATTGTTGGTTTTGAGAAAATGATTAATTAGCGTTCTTTATTTTAGTTTTAGACTTAATTTAAGCGTGATTTTGTCTTAATTGACACTGAAATATTTATAAATACAGTATTTTTCCCATTTTGATAGATTTTACTGATTCTCTATTCAATTTTTTGCTCTGTCTATATTTTCTTTTTTAGATTTTTCAGATGTAATCTCAAAATTATCTCGTTTCCTCAAATAATAGAAATTTGTCCAGTATGAAAATTTTATTGTAAAAATAGGATACAAACTAATTATCAATTTTATTTATATAAAATATAATTATTTATAGTTTTTGATATTATTTATATACGTTATGGTTTTGTGTTTTATTATAGTTTTTAGATATTAAAAACAGCTTCTATATATCGGTTTTAAGATGTTTTTTGAAATTGGATAACTCTAATATTGGTTTTATAAAAAGGATTGATTAGCGTTCTTTATTTTAATTTTTAGTCAAATTAAAGACGCTTTAACGGGTTGTTAACATGCAAATACCAATAAATATATTATTTTTATGAAAAGCTAATTAAGCAAATTTTTAAAAAATGAATTAATTCATTTTAAAATAAAAATGGAGTGGGCTATGATTATAAAATTATTTCTTAAATCTTAAAATTTGTTATTATACAAATTTTTGTTTTGAATAGTTTTAGATGGAATTATTAAAATTAATTTATCGTTTGTATTTTGTTTATGATTTAGTTTTGATAATACTTTTTTATCAAAGTGTTTTTCAATTTTATTTCATAATTACCAAAATCGCCTAAATTGATTTTTAACTATTTTCAAAATTGTTTATTTCATTTTATAATCTGCTTATCGAGGTTTAATTTGTTAGTTAAACTTAAAATCAGAAATTATGAAAATCAAATTTTTAATATTAGGATTATTATTTACGAGTTTTGCTTTTTCGCAAACTCATCAAATAATCAAACATAACGGAGAACAACTAGATGTTAATTATATAAAACAAGATAATGATCTTCTTTATTATTCATTGAATGGAAGCCAGGAACAATATACTATTAGTAAATATGCAGTTTCTTCTCTTAAAGAAAAAGCAAGTTCTAAATCAGAATCTATTTCTTCTAAAATTGTAATAGGTGACAAAAAGGATTATAGTTTGGTAAAAGTTTTAAAACCAAGTCAAACTATTGGACTCAAAGAAGTTGAAACTTTTTCAGGATTGTCAACAAAAACAAAAGGAGAATCACCTTTGGCTTTAAAAGAACATACTGAAAGACGTATCAAAACTAAGTCAGCTGATAACGGATATCCGTTTGTAGCAATAGTCGAAAAACCAGATGGTAAGTACCATGCAATTGCTTACGTATATTAAAATTATATTAAACATTATTTATCAGAATTTTATTTGTAAAAAATAGATTATCTTTAGTATTAACTTTTAAAAATTATAGTTATGTCAAACAACACAGGAAACACAATATTAGCGCTTCTTACCGGAGCAGCAATTGGAGCAGGAATTGGAATTTTGTTTGCACCAGATAAAGGTTCAAAAACAAGAGGGCGTATCAAACACGGAATAGATGATGCAAAACATAATTTGAAACACAAATTAGAAACTTCTACTGAGGAATTGCGCGATAAGTTTTTGAATGCAAAAGAAGATTTAGATGGAACTTACGAAAATCTGCTATCTAATATGAGCTACAAAACAGAAGAAGTAATTTCATTTCTAGAATCTAAATTGGCGGATTTGAAAACTCAAAACGCTAAACTTCAAAAATAAAATAGCCTATTTTTAAGGCATAGCAAAGTACACATTGGACTTTAATTGTTATTGTTTCAAAAAAATTAATTAATTTTAAGAATCACAATACATTGGTTTCATTGTGTACTTTGTGTTTTTATCAATATCAACTAAAATAGTTATTATGGCTTTTGAAGAATTAAAAGAACATACAGAAAATATTCAAGATCAAGCGAAAGCTTATGTTGATAGTCACTTGGCTTATTATAAATTATGGGGTTTCAAAGTAGCAATGAAATCGACAACAGTAATATTTAAATTTATTTTAATATTATTATGTTTCAGTATGGTTATGTTATTTGGATCTGTTGCTGCCGCTTTTGCAATTAGTGCCGCTTTAGGAAGTTATACTTTTGGTTTTCTTATAGTAGGAGGGTTGTATTTATTAGCAACAATACTTATTTTCTTTATAAAGGATAAAATGGTAGAAGGACCAATCTTAGAGAAATTTTCAGAAATCTTTTTTAACGACTAAATTATGGAAACTAAAAAATACTCATCATACGCTGAAATTGAACAAGAATTGGAAATTCTAAAATTAGAAAAACAAATTAATTATCAGAAGTTAGTTTTAAGTGTTCAAAAAACTAAGGAATCTTTAGAACCTCAAAATATAGTAAATGGGTTTTTAGGTTCGTACAAAACGATACTTTCTAATTCATATATAAAAATTATTCAAGCTGCTATCCCATATTTGTTAGCTTGGTTTATGAACAAAAAAAGAGGCCATTAGCCTCTTTTTAAATTTAATATATAAATTATTCTTCTGTTTCTGGAGCTTCAGGAGCTTCAGGAGCTTCATAATCTGGTTTTTCTTCAGTCTTTGGTTTTACTTTTTTATTTGTTTTCTTCATCATTTCACCAACTTGATTGGACGCACTAAAAGAAGCTACCATATTATTTAGCATATCGCTCCCTGCTTGTGGTGAATTAGGTAATAAAATTAAGTTAGAATTTGCATCTGCACCAATAGCTTGTAATGTATCATAATGTTGAGTAACTACAATTAAGGCTGATGCTTCTTGAGAATTAATTCCCACCTTATTTAAAACATCTACACTTTCTACAAGACCTCTGGCAATTTCTCTTCTTTTGATCTGCTATACCCTGACCTTGTAATCTCTTACTTTCAGCTTCTGCTTTTGCTTTAGCAACAATTCTAATTCTAGATGCTTCTGCTTCAAATTCTGCTACAGTTTTTTCTCTATCAGCAGCATTAATTCTATTCATTGCATTTTTAACCTGGATGTCTGGATCAATATCTGTTACTAATGTATTGATAATTGTATATCCATAAGTAGTCATTGCCTCATTTAATTCTCTTTTTACTGCAATTGCGATATCATCTTTTCTTTCAAAAACATCATCTAATTTCAATTTAGGAACTTCGGCACGAACAACATCAAATACATAAGAGGTAATTTGATCGTGTGGATATTCTAATTTATAAAATGCATCATACACAGTTTCTTTAATAACCATAAATTGAACTGAAACTTTAAGTTTTACAAAAACGTTGTCTTTAGTTTTTGTTTCAATGATTACATCTAGCTGTTGGATTTTAAGATTTACTCGTCCAGCAATTCTATCAATCATAGGTATTTTTAATTGTAAACCAGAAGTTCTTACACTAAGAAATTTCCCGAAACGTTCTATAATTACAGATGTTTGTTGCTTTACTGTAAAGAATGACGATAAGAAAATAAATAATCCGAAGATTAAAAGAATAATAATTGGAATGTTCATAACTGATAAATTTAGTTTAAATATTAACGGTCAATTTAGAAATTTCTTCCATTTTAATACGTTATGTTTTCATTAAAATAAAAAAGCGTTAAGAATACCAATAGAGGCTATTCTTAACGCTTTTATGAATTGTTGTATTTATTTGTTTATAAAGCTACTATTGCTTTTTGTATTCTTGAGATTGTTTCTTCTTTTCCTATGATTTCAACAATGTCAAATAGGTGAGGACCTTTTAAAGCTCCAACCAAACTCAAACGGAAAGGTTGATAACTTTACCCATTCCAATTTCATTTTTAGTCATCCAATCTTTTACTATAGTTTCAATATTTACAGAAGTAAAATCTTTAATATTTTCTAGAACAGATGTAAGTTCTTGCATTAATGCAGGTTCTTCCTTCCAGTTTTTACTTGCTTTTTCATCATATGATGTAGGAGCTTGAAAAAAGAAATCACTTAATTCCCAAAATTCTGAAACAAAATGAGCACGTTCTTTTATCAGAGAAACTATTTTTGTTGTCAGTTCTAGCGGAGTCGAGAACCCTTTTTCTTCAAGAATAGGAGAGAAGTCCTTAGCTAAATCTTCATTATTTTGTTTAATCAAATGTTGGTGATTAAACCATTTGTTGTTCTAGATAAATTTCGCTCCTGATTTGTGTACTCTGTTCAGATCAAATGCTTCTACTAATTCATTTAATGAAAAGATTTCTTTGTCAGTTCCATCGTTCCAACCTAATAAAGCTAGGAAGTTAATAACAGCTTCTGGGAAAAATCCTTTCTCTATATCCAGATGAAACACCTTCTTCCGTTTTCCATTCTAATGGAAATACTGGGAAACCTAGTTTATCACCATCTCTTTTAGATAATTTTCCGTTACCAATTGGTTTTAGAATTAATGGCAAGTGCGCAAATTCTGGTGCATCCCAACCAAAAGCTCTGTATAGTAAAACATGTAAAGGCATAAATGGTAACCACTCTTCACCACGAATTACATGCGATGTTTCCATCAAATGATCATCTACAATATTTGCTAAATGGTTTCATCAGGCATTCCGTCACTTTTAAATAAAACTTTATCATCTAAAAGATTAGTTTCAAACTTAACTTCGCCACGAATAATATCTTGTAAATGCAATGTTTCGTTAACCGGAGTTTTAAAACGGATTACATAATGTTCACCATTAGTAATTCTCTTAGCGAGTTTCATCAGAAGAAATTACTAGAGAAGTATCCAGCTTTTCACGGTTATGATGATTGTATATAAAAGTTTTTCCTTCTGCTTCGTGTTGTTTTCTTAGAGCATCTAATGATTCTGGAGTATCAAATGCATAATACGCCCAACCTGAATTGATCAATTGATCAGCATATTGTTGGTATAAATGTTTACGATCACTTTGTCTGTATGGACCAAATTTTTCATTTTTTCCAACAGTTTCATCTGGAGCTATTCCTAACCATTCTAAAGCTTCCATAATATAAGCTTCGGCTCCAGGAACAAAACGGGTTTGATCTGTATCTTCAATTCTAAGATAAAAAACACCGTTATGTTTTTTTGCAAATAAATAATTAAATAGGGCAGTACGAACACCACCAATATGTAATGGTCCAGTTGGACTTGGTGCAAAACGCACACGAACTTGCTTTGACATTTGTTTAAATTTTATACCAAGATACGATTCTAATTAGAGAATTTGAATATGAGTTTTAATGTGATAATGTGTTGTTTTTGCAGTTCAATTGACTAAATATCTAATAGATCATTATCTAATTAAAATTATTACTTTTATAGGTTATAAGCAAAACAGAATACTATTTTGAAAACAGTTCCATTTATATATCAAAAGCTTGAAGATTTTATAAAGAAATATTACACCAATGAGTTGATTAGAGGTTTACTTCTTTTTACTGGATTTGGTTTATTATATTTTTTATTTACCATTTTAATTGAATATTTTCTTGGTTAAAGCCATTAGGAAGAACTCTTTTTGTTTTGTGCTTTTGTATGTGTAGAAGTGTTTCTGTTGTTTCGTTTTATCATGTTTCCACTTTTTAAATTATTTAAGATTCAAAAAGGGATAGATTATAAGGAAGCTTCAAGAATCATTGGAAATCATTTCACAGAAGTAAATGATAAATTAACTAATTTTTTACAACTATCATCTACTACTAATGAGATTGAAAAATCAGAATTAATGTTGGCTTCTATTGAACAAAAAGCAAATTCATTACAATTGATTCCGTTTACAATGCAATTAATTTTAGTGCTAACAAGAAATATTTACCCTTAGCTTTAATACCAATTTTATTCTTTTTAGTTTTTTATATTTCTGGAAATAGTGGTATCCTTTCTCAAAGTTTAAATCGGGTAGTGCACTTTAATGCTGCTTTTTTACCACCTGCTCCTTTGAAATTTGTAGTTCTAATTCAAATTTACAAACTGAACGGAATAAAGATTTATCCTTCAAGTACAATCTGAAGGGAATGTTATCCTGGAATGTTATGATTCATATTGAAAACGAAAGTTATTTTATGGAATCAACTAAACCTGGAGTATTTGAATTTAAAATCGAAAAGCCGAATAGTAACGTTGAGTTTTATGTAGAGGCTAATCAGGTAACTTCTCCATCTTATGAACTGAAAGTTATTACAGTTCCTTCTATTGCAAACTTCGAAATGCAATTAAATTATCCATCTTATTTAAATAAAAAAAGTGAAACTATAAGTGGCACTGGTAATGCGATTTTACCTGAAGGAACTCGTGTAACTTGGAAAATTAATACCAAATCTACTCAAAATGTGGATTGGAAAGAAGGGAGCACATTAATTCCCTTTGTAAAAGCAGATAATAGCTTTATTTTATCTAAAAATATTGCTCAAAATACAGAATATCAAATCCTTACATCTAATAATAAGATTAAAAACTACGAAAAACTCAATTATCAGCTCTCAGTAATCAAAGATCAGTATCCTACTATCAATGTAAGCGTTGCTCCTGATAGTTTAAAGCTAGGAAAGGATTATATGTTAGGGCAATTATCAGATGATTATGGTTTGTCAAAATTGCAAATAGTGTATTACGAGCGCAACAAACCTAACACTGCCAAACGTGGAACAATTACTGTTAAGAACAATGTCTTTGATCAATTTGTTTTTTCATTTCCTAGTAATCTTCCTGTTGAGCAAGGTGTATCTTATGAATATTATTTTGAAGTTTTTGATAACGATGCTCCACATAATTTCAAGAGTGCAAAGTCTTCCGTTTTCTCAGACCGTGTGGCTACTAATGATGAATTGCATGAACAAGATTTAGAACAGCAAAACAGTAATATTAATGCGCTTTCTAAATCTCTAAAAAGTCAAGACAAGCAACTTTCAGAATTAGAAAAACTTCAAAAAGTAGGCAAGGAAAAGAATAGTTTAGAATTCAAAGACAACAAAAAGTAAATGATTTTATCAAGCGTCAGAAACAACAAGACCAAATGATGAAAGAATTTGCTGAAGAAGATGAATCAGAATCTAGATAAATTCAAGACAGAAAAGAAAGATCAAACTATTGAAGATTTACAAAAACGTTTAGATAATGCTGATAAGGATTTAGAGAAAAATCAAAAATTGTTAGATGAACTTAAAGACCTAAATGATAAAATCAAGAGTGATGAATTGTTTGATAAGATAGATAAATTTAAACAAATTTCTAAAAACCAATCTAAGAATTTAGAGCAATTAGTTGAGCTTACAAAGAGATATTATGTAACTAAAAAAGCTGAACAGCTAAAAGATAAACTGGATAAGTTAGCAGATAAACAAGAGCAACTTTCTAATAAAGAAAAAGAAAACACTTCAGAGAAGCAAGACGAAATTAATAAAGCATTTGATAAACTTCAGGAAGATTTAAAAGATTTAAAGGAGGAGAATAAGTCTTTAAAAGCTCCAATAGAAATACCAGCTGATGCTAATAAAGAAAAAGATATTGATAATGATTTGAAGAAAGCTTCAGAAGAGTTAAAGAAAAGCAACAGTGCAGGAGCTAAGCCTAAACAGAAAAATGCTGCAAAGAAAATGAAAGAGATGGCTCAGAAAATGAAGGAAGGAAATACAGTCTTCTGAGCAAGAACAATTGGAAGAAGATGTAAAAATGTTGCGTCAGATTTTAGATAATCTTTTAGCTTTTTCATTAGCAGAAGAAGCGGTTATGTTGCAATTTAAATCTATTAAAACAGGATCATCTGTATTTAATAAAAACATCAAGATTCAGCAAAATTTAAAATTGCAATTTAAACATATCGATGATAGCTTGTTTGCATTGTCATTACGTAACCCTAAAATAGCCGAAGATGTTACTAAAGAAATTGGAAACGTTCAGTATAATATGGACAAAGCGCTTGAAACTTTAACGGATGTTCAGATCCGTAAAGGTGTTTCTCACCAACAATATGCTGTTTCCTCTGCAAACAAATTGGCAGATTTTTTAAGTGATTTATTGAGTAATATGCAAATGTCTATGGCTAGTCCTAGTTCAGGGCAACCTAAACCTGGTCAAGGTGAGGGTATGCAATTACCAGACATCATGAAAAAACAAGAGGGTTTAGGAAAGAAAATGAAAGATGGAATGGAGAAAGGGCAAGAGCCTGGTCACGGTAAAAGTGGTAAAGATGGAAAAGATTCTAAGTCTGGTGACAAAGGAACTTCAGGTGAAAACGGCGATGATGGAGAAGGAAACGCTCAAGAAATAATGGAGATTTATAAAGAGCAGGTTCGTCTTAGAGAAGCTTTACAAAAGGAATTAGAAAAACAAGGGCTTGGTCCAAATGGACAAAAGGCATTAGAACAAATGAAACAATTGGAAAAACAACTTTTGAATAAAGGTTTTAAGAATGAAAACTTGCAACGTATATTGAATATTCAGCAAGAATTATTAAAGTTAGATACAGCTGTTCAAGAACAAGGTCAAGAGAACAAGCGACAATCAGAAACAAATAGGAAAGAATTTAATAATCAATCTAATGCGTTGCCAGCGTCATTATCAGATTATTTAAATAGCATAGAGATTTTAAATAGACAATCATTACCTTTGCGCTCGAATTTTAATCAAAAGGTTCAAGAATATTTTAATACAAAATGATCAATTTTAATTACGAAACAGACTTCGTTTTAGAGAATGAAGAAGCGTTTGAAGAATGGCTATCGGCTGTGATTCTTTCTGAGAATAAAAAAGAAGGGGAGATAAGTTATATATTTTGTGATGATGAATACCTTCATAAGATAAACGTTGAGTATCTTAATCACGATACACTTACGGATATTATAAGTTTTGATTATACTGTTGGCAACGAAATAAACGGAGATATATTCGTATCTGTGGAAAGAGTTCGTGACAATGCTATCGATTTCAATGTTTCTTTTGAGAATGAATTGAAGCGAGTATTAGCTCATGGTATATTACATTACTGTGGTTATAAGGATAAGTCCGAAAGCGAAGCGACTTTAATGCGCTCTAAAGAAGAGGAGAAAATAGCAATGTTCCACGTGGAACGATAATTAAATTACTTTCATTAATTCATGTTCCACGTGGAACATGAATTGGTTTAGTTATAGATAATTTACAATGTTTCACGTGGAACATTGTTTTTTTAGATTTTGAATAGTAGTTCCACGTGGAACAAATTAATAAAGTTAATTCTGGAACCAGCCTTAAACTGTTTCTAGAGAATAATAAAACAAAATGTTTTTAGAAGAATACGATGTTATTGTTGTCGGCGCAGGTCATGCCGGCTCAGAGGCCGCGGCAGCGGCCGCAAATCTTGGATCTAAAACTTTGCTTGTAACAATGAGTTTGCAAAACATAGCACAGATGTCATGTAACCCAGCAATGGGAGGAATTGCAAAAGGACAAATTGTGCGTGAGATTGATGCGCTAGGTGGGTACTCAGGAATTGTTTCTGATCGTACAGCAATTCAATTTAAAATGTTGAACAAATCAAAAGGACCTGCAATGTGGTCGCCAAGGGTTCAAAGCGACAGAATGCGTTTTGCAGAAGAATGGAGAATGATGCTTGAAGGAACTCCTAATCTTGATTTTTATCAAGAAATGGTAAAAGGTTTAATTATTGAGAATGGAAAGATAAAAGGTGTTCGGACTTCGCTTGGAATCGAAATTCGCTCCAAGTCGGTTGTTTTGACAAATGGAACGTTCTTGAATGGTTTGATTCATATTGGTGACAAACAATTCGGAGGAGGTAGAGCAGGAGAAAGTGCTGCATACGGAATCACCGAAGATTTAGTTCAAGCAGGTTTTGAATCTGGTAGAATGAAAACAGGAACGCCACCACGCGTGGATGGACGTTCTTTGGATTATTCTAAAATGAATGAAGAAAAGGGAGATGCTAAACCGGATAAGTTTTCATACTCGGATGTTACTACACCTTTGGTTCATCAAAGGTCTTGTCATATGACATACACATCCCTGGATGTGCATGATATTTTGAGATCAGGTTTTGATCGTTCGCCAATGTTTAATGGAAGAATAAAAAGTATCGGCCCGAGATATTGCCCTTCTATTGAAGATAAGATTAATCGTTTTGCTGATAAAGAACGTCACCAGTTATTTGTTGAACCAGAAGGGTGGAATACTTGCGAAGTTTATGTAAATGGTTTTTCTACTTCTTTACCAGAAGATATTCAGTTTAAAGCGTTGCGTACTGTTGTAGGTTTTGAAAACGTGAAATTTTTCCGTCCTGGTTATGCAATTGAATATGATTATTTTCCACCAACGCAATTGAAACATACACTTGAAACTAAATTAGTAGAAGGTTTATATTTTGCTGGACAAATAAACGGAACGACTGGATATGAAGAGGCAGCTTCGCAAGGTTTAATGGCGGGGATAAATGCGCATTTAAAAGTGCACGAAAAAGCACCATTAATTTTGAAACGCGATGAAGCGTATATTGGTGTTTTAATTGATGACTTGATTACGAAAGGAACAGAAGAGCCTTATCGTATGTTTACATCTCGTGCTGAATATAGAACATTGTTGCGTCAAGATAATGCCGATTTTAGATTAACACCAATGTCTTATGAAATTGGTTTGGCTTCTGAAAAGAGATTACGCAGAATGGAACACAAATTAAAAGAATCTGAAAAGATGGTTGCTTTTTTTAAAGAAACGAGTGTTTCGGTTGCAGAAGCAAATCCTATTTTAGAATCTAAGGGAACAGCATTGATTTCTCAAGGAGATAAAATGTTTAAGGTTTTTTCTCGTCCTCAAATAGATTTGGAGGATATTAAGAAATTTGAGAAAGTAAAGGAATATATAGAATCAAATGATTTAGATCAAGAGATTTTAGAACAAGCCGAAATTCAAGTTAAATATTCTGGTTATATCGAGAAAGAAAGAAATAACGCCGATAAGCTAACAAGATTAGAAGAAGTGAAGATTCCAGAAAATTTCGATTATAATAAAATTAAATCAATGTCAATAGAGGCTAAGCAAAAGCTAGCTAAAATTCGTCCAGTGACGATTTCTCAAGCTTCAAGGATTAGCGGAGTTTCTCCAAGTGATATTTCGGTGTTGCTGATTTATATGGGCAGATAAAATATTGGGTTAAAATTTCAAATTTCAAGATTGTACTTGATTCGATTTTTTTAAATAATTAAAGATGTACTAATGTGCATCTTTAATTATTAAAACCAATATGTTTTAATAAGGTTGGGCTAGTTAACGTAAAACTTGAAATTAGAAACAAATTGTTCCACGTGAAACTATTTTGTTAAGCCTTGATTTTGTTAGAAAGTTTTAACTTTTAGTTTTTCATAAAATTGTATTCATTTTTATTTCTTTTGGAATTAATTTTTAAATCTGTAGTTTACTTTTGTTGCTATTATAGAATTAGGGAATGTATCAGTTTGTTTTTTTGTAAAACTAATGTGGATCTGATTTGTTTGTGAATATGCTAAGGATTGAGTTTTTAGATTGTAAACTATTTTTTGAATTATAAGAATAAAATAATTTTTTTTTTAAGTCTTGATTTTGAAATCTAAAAATATATGTTCCACGTGAAACTACTTTGTGAAGTCTTGATTTTACAGAGAATAATAAGTTTTTAATTTTTTGGATTATGAAGATTTTTAGACAACAGGTTTTATAATCAAAACGTAAAGAATCCTTATTGCAACTTTGGAACAATGAATATCCTGCGAGTTTAAATCATGAAGCAATTCATGATTTTGATTTGTATTTAAATAGTTTGTCGAATGCAAAGCATTATTTTTTACTTGATAGGAATAAAATTAAAGGATGGGCATTCACTTTTTTGAGAGAAAATGAAGATTGGTTTGCAATAATTATTGATAGTCAAATTCAAGGAAATGGGAAAGGCTCATTATTGATTAAAGAATTAAAAAAGAATAATGATAATTTGAATGGTTGGGTTATTGACCATGAGAATGAATTTAAAAATAATGCAGCGCCATATAAATCGCCATTGTTGTTTTATGTAAAAAACGGTTTTACTGTTTGTTCAGAAATAAGAATGAAAAATGAAAAAATATCGGCTGTCAAAATATACTGGAAGCGTTAAAGAAAAAATAAAATAATAAAAACCCTAAAAATGAAAGATTTTGTTTTTAGGGTTTGCTATAAAAATAAACCAAAATACCAATAATTATAAAATGGACGTTTTAAACAAAAAACATTTTCTTACTGTAAAAGATCACTCAGTTTCTAAAGAAATTTTTGAATTGTATTACGATGAAACTTTGGACATGCTAATTACATCTCCACAACCCAATGAAAATGATTTGGGGAAATATTACGAAAGTGAAGATTATATTTCGCACACAGACAACAAACGTTCGTTATTTGAAAAAGCATATCACATTGTCAAAAATATTGCACTGAAGAATAAATTAAATTTGATTAATTCTGAAAATCCACAAAAGGGTAGAATTTTGGATATTGGTGCTGGAACCGGAGATTTTTTATTAACGGCAAAAGAGAATGGATGGGATACAGTAGGAGTAGAACCGAGCGATAGAGCAAAATCTATTGCAATCAAAAAAGGAATTTCTTTTGTTGGAAAAATTTCGGAGTTAGAAAATAATTCTTTTGATGTAATTACGATGTGGCATGTTTTGGAACATGTTCCAAATTTAGAATTGCAAATTCAAGAATTGAAGCGATTACTAAAACCAACTGGAACGTTAATTGTAGCAGTTCCAAATTTTAAATCTTTTGATGCTAATCATTATAAAACTTTTTGGGCAGCTTATGATGTGCCAATTCATTTTTGGCATTTCTCAAAAAAAGCAATTCAGTCTCTTTTTGAAAAAGTAGATATGCGCCTGGAAAAAATTTTTCCAATGAAATTTGATTCATTTTATGTGAGCTTACTTTCGGAAAAATACAAAACCGGAAAAATGAATTATCTATCGGCGTTTTTTATAGGATTAAAGTCAAATTGGAAAGCAAAGCGAACTTTAGAATATTCATCTCACATTTATGTCTTAAAAAACAAGTAAAACGCATTTTCAGTTGTTTTAAAGCGCTTTTTAGGTGGTAAACATGTATTTGTATTTCCTTTTTTAGAAAATCGCTTAAATAAAGACTGGTGAATCCATTGTTAATAGCAGTAAATTATAAATAAATAGAGTTTGATAATAAAAATTGATACTAGAAAAATGGAGCATTTTCAAACATTTTTGGCACTTTTGATGTGTCAATTCATTTTTTGTATTTTTTTTTTAAATCGATTCTTTAAAAAAAAACAGTTAAGCATTTAGAAAAAATTCTTGTACTGAAATTTGACGCGTTTTATGTGAGTCTATTTTCTTAAAATGAAAAACTGTAAAAATGAATTATCTATCGGCGTTTTTTATCGGATTAAAGTCAAATTGGAAAGCAAAGCGAACTTTAGAATATTCATCTCACATTTATGTCTTAAAAAACAAGCAAAACGCATTTTTAATTGTTTTAAAGCGCTTTTTAGATGGTAAATATGTATTTGTATTCCCTTTTTTAGAAAATCGCTTAAATGAAGGCTGGTAAATCCATTATTAATAGCAGTAAATTATAAATAATCTAAGTTTGATAACAAAAATTGATTGCTAGAAAAATGGAGCATTTTTTAAACTTTATGTCGATGCTATTGATTTTTTTATATTTTTGTCATTCATACTTTAAAAAAATAGAAATTAACAAAATGAAAAAAGCATTAGTAATTATCGCACTTTCGATTTCAGTAGTTGCTTGTAATAAACCAGCAGAAGTTAAGGAAGTAAAAACAGCTTACGTTGATACTTCAGTTTTAATGAAAGAGTACACTGAAGCAAAAGATTTAGAAGCTAAATACAAAGCACAAGCAGAGGAAAAAGGTAGACAGCTTCAAGCGGAGATTACTCGTTTCAAACAAGATGCTGCTAATTTTCAAAGCCAAGCACAAGCCAATGGTCAAGCATGGGCGCAACAAAGAGGTGCTGAGTTACAAAAAAGAGAACAACAATTGGGATATGCTCAACAAGCATTAGCTCAACAATTGCAACAAGAAAGTGGTGCAGAAATGGATTCTTTAGTTACAGGAGTTAAAAAATTCATCAAGAATTACGGTAAAGAAAAAGGGTACGCTTATATTTACGGTACTGGAGATGCCGCATCGATTTTATATGCAGAAGACAAATTTGATATTACAAAAGAGATTGTTAAAGCTTTGAACGATAACTACAAAGCTGGTACAAAACTAGATACTAAAACTGATGCTAAAGCAAAAGACTCAGCTACAGTTAAAAAATAATTCAAACAAACTATTTTTAAAGCCTATATCTTTCTGGATATAGGCTTTTTTTATTATAAAATATTTACAAGTAGGCTTTTTACTCAATATGTTCTTCTATTTTTGTAAAATGATTTTCTGATATGAATTTCGTTTCTTTTTAGTTCTAAAATACAAGCCAAATGCAAAATATTTCCGAAGCCGCAGCTTACACATTACAGTTCATTAATCAAACGCAACGTTCCGTTTTTCTTACAGGTAAAGCTGGAACTGGAAAAACTACTTTATTGCGTGAAATTATTGAAACTACTCACAAAAACACTGTTGTTGTTGCGCCCACTGGAATTGCAGCGTTAAATGCTGGAGGTGTGACAATTCACTCCATGTTTCAGCTACCATTTGCTGGATTTATTCCGGATAATTCCTCTCCACAATTTTCTGAAACAACTAAGTTTGAAACGAAAGCAACTTTGCGCAGGCATTTTAAAATGAATAATGTAAAGCGTGCTGTTATTAGAAATATGGAGCTTTTAGTTATAGATGAAGTAAGTATGCTGCGTGCCGATTTACTTGATGCTATGGACTTTATGATGCAAACCGTTCGTAAGAATAGTTATCCATTTGGTGGTGTTCAGGTTTTATTTATTGGCGATTTATTACAATTGCCTCCTGTAATTCGTGATGAAGAATGGAGAACTTTGAGAACGTATTACCGAGGAAAATTCTTTTTTCATTCGCATGTAATTCAACAAAATCCGCCTTTGTATATTGAATTATCTAAAATCTTCAGACAAACAGACGATTCTTTTATTTCCGTTTTAAACAATTTGCGTAACAATCAGATTACACAACAAGATATTCAGAGTTTGAATCAGTATGTTCAGCCTGATTTTGACTTAAAAAATAACCCAGGTTATATAACGCTTACTACGCATAATGCTAAAGCTGATACAATTAATAATCAGTCAATCAATGATTTAAAAGGAAAAATGAATAATTATTTTCCTGATATTGTAGGGGATTTCCCTGAGAAAATATACCCACTTGATCCAAATCTTCAACTTAAAGTTGGGGCTCAGGTTATGTTTGTTAAGAATGATTTGTCTTTTGATAAAAATTACTTCAATGGTAAAATGGGTGTAATTAAGTCACTTTCGAGTCAGGAAATCATGGTTCATTTTCCAGAAGAAGATAAAACCATTGAAGTTGAAAAATACGAATGGCAAAATATTCGTTACAAAGTTGACGAAATGACTCAGGAAATAGAGGAGGAGGTTCTAGGAACTTTTGTGCAATATCCGATTAAGCTAGCTTGGGCAATTACGGTTCATAAAAGCCAAGGTCTGACTTTTGACAAAGCTGCACTCGATGTATCGCAAGTTTTTCTTCCTGGGCAAGCATATGTAGCATTGTCGCGTTTACGTTCTTTAAATGGGCTTATTTTGCTTTCTCCGCTGCGTATGAATGGTATTTCTAACGATCAAGATGTAATGGATTACGCTTTGAATAAAGCTTCGGAAGAATTATTGAAGAACTCACTGCACTTTGAAACAAAGAATTTTATTCATAAGTATTTGGCTAACAGTTTTGATTGGGCTGATCTTGCTCAAGAATGGCGTAATCATCAATACAGCTATAATGATAAATCTGAAAATTCTCAAAAAGCCAAACATGCCACTTGGGCTAAGAAGCAAACTTTGATAATTGAATCACTTGTTGATCCAGCAAAAAAATTCATCGTTCAGTTAAACAGGATTTTTAATAATGAAACGGTTGATTTAATACATGTTTCTGAACGGATAGAGGCAGCCTATGGTTATTTCATGAAACCTATGGACGAATTGGTTGATGAGCTTTTGTATAAAATGGAAGAAATTCAGCGTGCAAAAAAAATGAAAGCATTTTATGATGAATTAAATTTATTGGAAGAATTGCAGACCAAAGCTGTTTTACGCCTATTTAAAGCCCGTTTATTGATCGAAACTGTTGTTGCGGGTGAAACTATATCTAAAGAGAAATTAACTTCGCCAGAGATTAAAAATTACAGGTCAAAGAAAACAACAACTATTCAAGAAAATTTTAAAAATAAAAATAGTGACTTAATTGATGATGATGAGCCAATTAGGCGTTATTCTGCTAAGACAACGAAAGAGAAAACAGCTAAAAAATCTACTATAGAAGAGACCTATGAATTGTGGCTTGAGAAAAATTCTATTCGGAAATTGCTACTATTCGTAAACTGACTACTCAAACAATTGAATCTCATTTTGTAAAATTGATTCAAGAGAAAAAGATTAAGGTTGAAGATGTTTTATCTCCGGATAAAATTACTGCACTAACTGAAGCTTTTCAGTTCTACAAAGAAGAATCGCTTACGGGTTTGAAAGAACAACATGGAGAAAAATTTACTTGGGATGAATTGCGAATGTTTAAAGCAAGTTTGAATTAAGAAGTTAACAAACTAAAAAAGAAAACCTATTCTCACGAATAGGTTTTTTTGTAGTACTAAATTTTATTTAGAATCTAAAAGCTTTGTTAGATCTTGTTGTTGCACATTTAGTTTTGATTGGAGTTTCAAAATTTCAAGTTCATATTCCTTAGATTTTATTTTTCTTTGGTGAATTTTGTTTTCAGAAATTTTGTTAAGACTTAATTCGTTTTGAATTTTTTGATTTTTATCCTCTGTTTTTTTGATGTCTTTTTTTGTTCTTTCTATCTTATTTTGAGCTGATTCAATCTTTCTCTGACGCTTTTTAGCTTTATTTTGGTCCTGCTTTAAAAGATCTTGTCTTTTTTGTAATTCTTTTTGATTTTCTAATGTCCTTTTCGCGTGCTCTTTTTCTTTATTTAATAGAATTTCTTGATTTGTACTATTTGTATTTGTTTCCTGTCCATAAAACGATTGTGATGTAATAAAAAGGCAAATCGCTAATCCTAAATTTTGTAGTATTCTCATGCTATTAATATTTAAATAATTTTCAATATTCGTACAAATATTATTCCAAAGCATTTAAAATTGTTGATTTTGGGTTATTTAGAATCATTTTAGGATATTAAAAAACGTCATCTTATAATAAAAATAAAATGACGTTTCGTTAAGTATGGTATAATATCTCTAATATAAAACCGAAGATTTTTTATAGGATTTATAGTGTTTCTATTAAAATCCAAGCTTCTGGATTTATAGTATTTTGTATCTCTCTTTGTGCTTTTTCTGCTTCACGCATTGTGGCATAACTACCATATAAGACAGGAAAAAGTCCATGTCTGTTTGCAGGAATTATTTTAGCATCAAATCCAGCTTTTTTTAATCTGTTGTAAGCTTTTTGAGCGTTTTTTTCACTTCTAAAAGCACCTGCCATAATGTGATATGGCATTGTTAATTTTTCTTCCTTTACAGAAAGAGTTACTGTTACAGCTGGCAGAGGGTTTTTTATAAAGAATGTGGCTTCTTGAATTTTATTCTGAACTTGTTTTTGAACAGCTGTCTCTACCAAAACAGTTTGATTAGCAATTTGGTTTTGGTACATTGGGGTAACCAATACTTCCTGTAACTCCTAAAGCAAGTACAAAAATAGCAGCATATTTTAAATAAGAATTATATCCTTTATAAGCTGAATGTAAGGCTACAGGTTCATTTTCTTCAACTGTTTCTAATTCTAAAGCTTCAAGTTGTTTTTCAAATGATTCTCTTTTAACCATTGGAGAGACAAATGGGCTTAAACCAAATGAAGTAGCTAAATAATTCTTTTGATCGTTTGGAGTAAATACTAGGTTTTTGTCAGCATTCATTCGAATTTGACCTACATTTTTAATAGAAATAAAACCATTATCCTCTAATTCTTTTTTCCAAGTTAAAACTTCAAAATGTACTGCGCTGACAGCAAATTTATACGATGTTTTTTCAGTAAGAGCAATGTGATTTGCTAACAAACCATCGTTGTTTTTGATATGTGGGTTGAAAGAAATTAATTTTTTTGGTGGAAAAAATGAATTTGAACCTTCATTAAGTTGGGCCGATTGAATTTCCGTTAAAAAAGCTCCAAACCCAGGAACCGTTACACACTGATAACGATACAATAACTGCGCGATGTAAGTTTCGATTTTCATAGTAACAAAGTTAGGCAAGGAAAATAGTTATCAAAATTTTATTCACAATTTTTATTAACAATTCACTTTTTTATTCAAACAACTAAAAGTCAGTTGTTTATAATTGTGTGTTTTTTTTACCTTTTTTAGTTTGGTTTTTAAATATATTTTTTTAGCAAGAATTTACCTAAAATTGTCATCTTTGTAATTAATAAATATGATTTTTATTTTATCTGAATAACCTATATTATTGTAACAAATGACTGAGCAAGATTTATTTTATTTATTGGCATTACAAAGTGTTGAAGGAGTGGGGGATATAATTGCAAAAAGGTTATTATTACAATGTGGAACTGCTGAGGATATTTTTAAAACTAAATCTTCACAACTATCTTTAATTGAAGGTATTGGATCTGCTTTATTGAAAAATATTAGAGAAAAATCAATTTTTGAAAAAGCACAAAAAGAACTCGACTTTATCAAGTCAAATAGTATTAATGTAACGTTTTTTGACGAAAAAAACTATCCCGACAGATTAAAACATTGTATTGATGCACCGCTTTTGCTGTTTAGTTCTGGAAACATTGATTTGGAGAATAAAAAAGTCATAAGTATCGTTGGAACGCGACAAATCACATCGTATGGAATAGAATTTTGTAAAAAACTGATAGAAGATTTGTCTCCCTAGATCCCGTTATTGTAAGTGGTTTTGCTTATGGAGTTGATATTGTTGCACATCAATTGGCAATCGAGAATAATCTTCAGACTATTGGTGTTGTAGCTCATGGTTTAAATCAAATATATCCTAAAAGTCATAAAAAATATGTCGCACAAGTGGAGCAAAATGGTGGTTTCATGACTGAATTTTGGAGTTCCTCGAATCCTGATAAAGAAAATTTTGTGCGACGAAATCGTATTGTTGCTGGAATAAGTGAAGCCACAATAGTTATTGAATCTGCGGATAGAGGAGGCTCACTTATTACTGCCAACATGGCAAATGATTATAATCGAGATGTATTTGCAGTTCCTGGGCGTACTACGGACAAATACAGTCAAGGCTGTAATAACTTGATTAAGGCTCAAAAAGCGAATGTGTTGACCAATGCAGCCGATTTAATTTATATTTTGAACTGGGACGTTAAAAACGAGTCCAAATCAGTACAGAAGCAATTATTTGTTGAGTTAGATCCTGATGAACAGAAAGTATATGATTATTTGTTAAAAGTGGGTAAAGAGTTGATGGATATTATTGCTTTGAGATGTGATTTTCCGATTTACAAAATATCAGGATTGTTACTGAATATGGAACTTAAAGGAGTAATTCGTCCATTGCCTGGAAAACTATTTGAGGCTATTTAAAATAAATCTGCCCTTCTAATTTAATTTTGGAAGGGCAGATTTTGATTGATTTGAAGTGTTTTTTTAATTTAAGCTTAGTTATTTTGATAGAGTTTTATTGTTCTTTGCTGTCATAATTGCAAAAAGCTTCTTTTGGACCAGTCCCCTCAAGTAGACAGAAAGCGGCATAAGATATATCAATTAACCAATCATCAATTTGTAATGTTTGTTGTTCATTGAGTAATTCATTACGTTGCAACATTCCATCAGGATAAATAGCCCACATTCTGCCGAAATGGCAAATTCCCCATATTGCGTTAATGATTCTTTTATCAATAAAATCTTTTTCTAATTCAGGTGCTAGTATTTTTAAGGCCTGCATTATTAAATGGTAATTTTTTTCATGTATAACGCCTTTAAAAGGACGTAACTGACCTAAAAATCCATTTTCCCATCTTTCACTTTCTATGTTTTCGTGTTGTCCACTTTGGTATTCTAATTCCTCGATAGCATCTTCAATAGTCATGCTTAGGCAGATTTTTTATTTACTAAATCCTAATTTTGCTCTTACTCTTTCTAGAACTTCATTAGCAATAATGGCTGCTTTTGCGGCTCCTTTTTTAAGTAAAGCATCTACTTCGTCTAGGTTGTTTATGTAGTAATGATATTTTTCTCTTTCTGTTTTGAATTTCTCTGTAATCAATTCAAACAAAGCTTGTTTGGCGTGACCGTAACCATAATTTCCGCCTAAATAATTTGCTCTCATTGTTGCAATTTGATCTTCATTGGCCATAAGAGCGTATATTGCAAATGCATTACAAGTATCTGGATTTTTTGGTTCTTCAAGTGGTGTACTATCAGTCTCGATACTCATGACTTGTTTGCGCAATGCTTTATCATCTAAAAATATATTGATGAAATTATTTGCTGATTTACTCATTTTCCCTCCATTTGTTCCAGGGATCAACATGCTGTCTTCTTGAATTTTAGCTTCTGGAATCACAAATGTTTCTCCCATTTGATGGTTAAAACGTGAAGCTACATCGCGAGTAATTTCTAAATGTTGTAATTGGTCTTTTCCTACCGGTACAAACTCCGCATCATAAAGCAAAATATCTGCTGCCATTAACATTGGGTAAGAGAATAAACCTGCGTTTACATCATCAAGACGATCTGCTTTATCTTTGAATGAATGCGCTAATGTCAATCTTTGAAATGGAAAAAAGCAACTCAAATACCAGGTCAATTCTGTTGTTTGAGGAACATCTGATTGTCTGTAAAAAGTAACACGATCAATATCCAAACCAAATGCAAGCCAGGCAGAAGCAACGCTATAGGTATTTTCGCTTAGAGTTTTACCGTCTTTTATCTGTGTAATCGAGTGTAAATCGGCGATAAACAAAAATGATTTGTTTTCGGGTTTGTTAGATAATTCGATTGCAGGAATAATTGCTCCCAATAAGTTGCCTAAATGCGGCGTTCCAGTGCTTTGTACGCCAGTAAGTATTTTTGCCATGCTAAATTTTTTCTTAAGCGCAAAGTTCGCAAAGTTTTACACAAAGTCCACAAAGTTTACAAAGTTTTTAGTCACAGATTATAAAGATTAAATAGATTTTTTAAATCTATGTTGATTTGTGTAATTTATCCCAAGTATTTTTTGCAGTTTGTCCAGTATCTTTTTGTAAATAATTTTTAACAAAAAGAGCACAAAATTTTCGTAAAGTTGACAGATATCTAATAGATTTATTACTTGAAAAGTTTTTTAATCTAAAAATCTATTGGTCTAAAAATCTAAATTCACATCTGTTTTCTTACTTTTGGGTTTATGAAAGGAGTAAAAATTGTTTTTTGGGTTATTTGGCGTATTTGGTTTTATGTTTTAATGGCCATCCCAATATTGGTAATGTTTCCATTTTTAGTGTTATCGATTCTTACCGAAAGTGGCTATCCGTATTTTTTTAAAATGGCAAGAATTTGGGCAAAATTCATTCTTTTTGGAATGGGGTTTTACTATAAAGTAGAGAAGGAGCAAGCTCTTGATCCTAAAAAAAGTTATATGATTGTTGCTAATCATACTTCGATGACTGACATTATGCTTACGTTGGCAATTATTAAAAATCCATTTGTTTTTGTTGGCAAGAAAGAACTCTCTAAGATTCCTTTGTTTGGTTTTTTCTATAAAAGAACCTGTATTTTAGTGGATCGAAAATCTTCAAAAAGTAAAATGGATGTTTTTAACAGGGCTCAAAAGCGTTTGAATCAGGGATTAAGTATTTGTATTTTTCCAGAAGGTGGTGTTCCTGATGATGAATCGATTATTTTAGACGAATTTAAAGATGGCGCTTTTCGTTTGGCAATTGAGCATCATATTCCGATTGTTCCAATCACATATGCTGACAATAAGAAGAGATTTTCGTATACTTTTTTTAGTGGTAGTCCAGGGAAAATGAGAGTGAAAATTCATTCGTTTATTGAGACAATGAAGCTTCAGCCCGAAGATAAAAAGATCTTCGTGATCAAGTAAGAAATCTGATTTATAAGCAATTATTGATCTTTAGCAAAGACAAAACCTTACAAGAAGATAGTGTTTTGCAAAATGAACAATCTAGTATTAATTCTTAATAAGTAAATTTTATCCTATCGATGAATGATTTTTTGTGAAATAAAATTCATGACTATTCTTAATTTTCTTTTTGTTATCCAGCGTTTTTGGAATAACGTTTCCAGTTTCTTCTTCATCTTTTAGGTTTAAAAAATTCATATAAATAAGCTTTTTAAGGCTTAAAACTAGCTATACTTTATTAAGATGTCGTTTATTGAAAAAGGTTGCGTAAAGAGTATAAAAAAACCCGAAAATATTTTCGGGTTTTTATTTTTTAGGCGCTTGCTAATTCTTTGATATGCGCTTTAATTTTAACTTCTAGTTCATCTGCTAATTCTGGGTTATCTTTAATTAGTGATTTTACCGCATCACGACCTTGTCCTAATTTTGTTTCACCATAGCTAAACCATGAACCTGCTTTCTTAACGATTTCAAATTCAACAGCTAAATCTAAAATCTCTCCTGTTTTAGAAACCCCTTCTCCGTACATAATGTCGAATTCAGCAGTTTTAAATGGAGGAGCAACTTTATTTTTAACAATTTTTACTTTGGTTCTGTTACCAATTACATTGTCACCGTCTTTGATTTGAGAAGAACGACGAATGTCTAAACGTACTGAAGCGTAGAACTTTAATGCGTTACCACCTGTTGTTGTTTCAGGATTTCCAAACATTACACCAATTTTTTCTCTTAACTGGTTAATGAAGAATACAGTACAGTTTGTTTTGCTAATTGTTCCAGTAAGTTTACGAAGTGCTTGTGACATCAAACGAGCATGAAGACCCATTTTTGAATCTCCCATTTCTCCTTCGATTTCACTTTTTGGAGTTAACGCAGCAACAGAGTCAATTACAACAATATCAATTGCTCCTGAACGAATTAAGTTCTCAGCAATTTCTAGTGCTTGTTCTCCATTATCTGGTTGAGAAATAATTAAGTTCTCGATATCAATTCCTAATTTCTCAGCATAATTTCTGTCAAATGCATGCTCAGCATCTATAAATGCAGCAATTCCACCCGCTTTTTGAGCTTCAGCAATAGCATGTAATGTTAGGGTTGTTTTTCCAGAAGATTCTGGTCCGTATATTTCGATAATTCTTCCTTTTGGGTAACCGTTTACCCCTAAGGCTAAATCTACTCCTAATGAACCTGATGAAATTGTTTCTACTTCTACAATGGCTTTATCGCCCATTTTCATCACGGTTCCTTTTCCGTAAGTCTTATCAAGTTTATCAAGCGTAAGTTGTAGCGCTTTTAATTTGGCTTCTTTCTCTGAACTCATCTTTTCTTTCATCTAAATTGTTATAATTCTTTTATATTAAATCAATGCAGTTTTAACTTCTTGATTTTATTTGTTTTGGCTTGTAATCGACGTAAAAATACTTCTTTTTTTTGAAGTTGCAACGGGATTTATTTTCTCTTTTAGAGAATGTTTTTTATACAAATAATGCTCTAAGTTCAGTCGCTTCTTCTGGTTTTATTTTTCCTGCCAATAATAAACTTAACTGCTTGCGGCGTAAAGCTGCTTCGAAACGTTGTTTTTCAAGGTCCGTTTCTGGATCAATTGGCGGTACTTCAACTGGTCTTCCAGTATCATCAACTGCAACAAAAGTATAAATTGCTTCATTGGCTTTTGTACGAAATCCCGATTTCGCGATCTTCAACCCAAACATCGATAAAAATCTCCATCGAACTTTTAAAAGATCTTGATACTTTTGCCTCAATTGTTACAACGGCACCAAGCGGAATTGCTCTATTAAAAGCAACGTGATTTACAGATGCAGTAACTACAATTCGGCGTGAATGTCTTCGGGCAGCAATACTTGCAGCACGATCCATTCTGGCTAATAATTCGCCACCAAAAAGATTGTTTAAGGGATTTGTTTCGCTCGGTAAAACTAAATCGGTTAATATTGTTAAAGATTCTGAAGGATGTTTTGGTTTCATGTAAATTTTATATTGTTGTATTTCAATGTTTTAGTTACTGAATATTGAAATTTATTATTTGGCTCAAATGTAATCAATAATTGGAATTTTTAGAATGTAAGTCTTCTTAGATTTTTGATAAATTATTGAAGTTCTAATCTATTCGTTCTCCTTTGATGTTCAAAGAAAATGTTTCTCCGTTAAGTTCAACTTCTACTCTCTCTCCACAAAAACAAGTCATAGAATCGTATTTAAACGGAATGATTGTGTCTCCTTTTCTGTTAATTAATCCCCATCTATTTCCAATACTTGCTGGCGCATAGTCTCCTTCGAAGGCATAAATAATATCATATTTTAAAGGAATAACTTCTTTGCCTGTTGTGTCTAGATATCCTGATTTTCCGTTATGAGTGACTTGTGAGATGTTTTCTTCTAGACCAAATATTTTGTCGTATTTTAATGGAGTGATTTCTTTTCCCTTCGCATTTATTAGCCCCCATTTATCTTTATTTCCAACAATTGCTACTCCTTTGTCAAAACCGAAAGCATCATCATATTTTGGTTCAACAATCTCTTTTCCGCTTCTATTTACAAATCCTGTTTTGTTGTTAAGTACAACCATCGAAAAATCTTCTTTAACGCCATATATTTTATCGTACTTTAATGGAGTAATTTCTTTTCCACTCGTGTTAATTAAACCCCATTTTCCGTTTAAAATAACAATTGCTAAGCCATCTTGAAAAACATAAACTTCATCATATTTGGGTAAAACTATTTCTTTTCCATTATGATCTGCAACACCGTGTTTATGTCCCATTCTTACAACAAAAAAACCATCTTTTGGTGAGAAAACTTCATCATATTTAGGTGCTAAAATTTCTTTTCCAGTTAAGTCAATAAATCCATGTTTATTGTTTGTAACTACTATGAAGAATCCTTCTTCGGGTGCAAACATTTTGTCATATTTGGGTTCAAGGATATAGTTGTTATTCTCATCGATTAGACCCCATTTTTCAGTTTCGGGATCTAAATATGCTTCTTGTGCGATTGTTTTTGATTGAATTACGAATGCTAATAAAAGCAAAAGTAGGTGTTTGTTTAATTTTAAATGATTCATAAAATTAGGTTTTAATTATAGGGTGTTTGTTCTCCTTTAGTATTAATATAAAATTTCTTTCCGTTAAGGATGGCTTCTGTTTTTTCTCCATTAAAAGGAGCTATGTAATTATATTTTGGGGTAACTATCTCTTTTCCTAGCCCATCAATAAAACCATATTTATTATTTATTATGACTGTAGTATAATCACCAAAATACCCTATTTTATCATATTTTAGGGGTGTTATTTCAGCACCTGATGAATTTATAAAACCAAATTTATTATTAGAAAACACATAGGCAACTCCTTCTTCAAATTTTCCAATTGATTCATATTTCGCCGAAATAATTTCCTTTCCAGAATGGTCAATTAAGGTGCATTTTCCATCTATACGCATTACTGCAAATCCATTATGAAATTCATTTACAACCATATAGGTGCTGCCTCCCTAAATACAGGAGCATGTATTAACCTT
>NZ_JBXBAV010000068.1:0-25187 GCF_056783245.1 Flavobacterium sp. TC780
TATGTATTGCTAAGGTTAATACATGCTCCTGTTGTTAGGGAGGCAGCACCTGGCTTCCTGCGTTCAGCGCTACGAAAAGAACAATTGCAGAAATTGTAAATGTTCGCTCGTAGCGCATCAGCAGAAAAATTATCCAGTTCAATTTGTGGGGTGAGTATTTTGGTATATATCGACCGTTGCAGCCATTTTAAGGCCCAAGACACTATTTTGTCCTGCTCCGGATGCTGCTGCCACGATATTAGTAACTGATGTGTCCCAGTCTTGATCTTTTCTCTTTTTCTTGGCTACCGAATATCGGGCTACTGATGAGGCAGTTAGTATTATTTGTTTATCAACAGCGGAGAATGCGGTACTGCCAATTACTGAGGATTCGTAGGAAACTATAATGGGATGAATATCTTCATAAGGGCTGTCAGCAGCCAGCAGAAGGGAATTTAAAAATGCTAAGAAACTGGCCCTGGCACTAGTGCTAAGGCTTAAAGTACCCATCAAGTCAGTAGCTGGATTACTTGTGTTTACTATCGAGGTGATTTCTGAAACCCTTGATGACACCGTTGGATTATTTGATAATAGCATCAGATCCGGGTGGACAGCCGACAACGAATCAATCAAAATGGTGATTTCTTCAATAGTCTGTGAATTAGAGGCAGTTTCATCTAAAATCTCTAAGATTTCATTGTGTAGCATTCCTGCTGAATCGTAAGGATTAGCTGCGTTTTCGGGTCCAATAATCGATTTTTTTGCAATATTAAGTTTGCTTGCAGTATTCAATAGTTTGCTCTGTGTTTTCATCCGAGCATGCAATAGTGATTAGTGGCAGGATTACCAGCCATGCTTTTAAATTTTTCATGTGTACGTCGTGTTAAATGTGACTGATTACTTTTTTTTCGTCAGTTCATTTTTCACCCCGGGGGAAAGCAGAACGATGCTGGTTTGAAGCCAGACTTTTTGCTTGAATTCGAAAGCAAAACTATGGGCAAAATGTGCCCCTCACAAATGGTTGTCTGGACGTTTACAGCATTTTTACTACCGATTTTCAGAAAATCGACACAGCTTATTTTGAGTTTAACTGTGTGGTTTTCACCTATTTTTATATATCTTTGACAGATTAGCCACTTTTTAGGTTGCCCCTGAATCTTGTTTTAATACTGATTGTATTAAATGGGTTTCCTACCAATGGAAACTTCTTATCTTTAACCTATGATTGTAAGATATTTACTTCTAATATCTTTATGCTTTTATCATAATGCAGACGCACAAAAGCATAGAACACAAATTCCAGATTCGCTAAAGAATAAGGATTTTGATTATTTATTTGATCGTATTGTAGATGACAGCATTCCCAGCAGCCAGAAATCTGTTTATATGCTATCCTTTTTGATAAAAGCTAAAAGTGAAGAAGATTGGGAAGAGCTTTCTAATGCTTATAAGAACTATGTACATCATGCGCCCGAAAGATATAAGCTTATGTATGCTGACAGCATGGTTATGGCAGCAAAAAAAACAAACGATGATGAAGCTATAGGTGCAGCATATCTCTCAAAAGGTATCGCCTATTATGGAAAAAAGCGTCTTAAAGAGGCAATGGATTTCTACCTCATTGCAGACCAGTACGTTAAGAATACAAACTATAATTATTTAATCTACAAGACCAAATATCATATTGGACAGATAAAATATTATCTGGGGTTTTACGAGGAAGCTATCGTAATTTTTAAAGATTGTATCAACTACTTTAAGCGTTCCGACCCTAGGGCGTATTTAAATTCGCTCCATTCATTGGGAGTGTGTTACAATATGATTGGTAATCACGGACTCTGTTCTTCGGTTAATGAAACAGGACTTGCAGAAGGCATGCAGACAGGAATTCGTAAAATGGAACCCTATTTCATTCATTCTGAAGGAGTGAATCAAATTATGATTCACAATTATGAGATAGGAATAAGAAAAATACAAGCTTCGCTTCCGAGAATTCGCCTGAACAAAGATTTTGCTAATGAGACTGTAGGGTATTTTTATATCGGTAAAGGTTATTGGGCATTAGATAAAAGGGAAAACGCACTTGTATACTTTAAAAAAGTTGACAAGAGCTATGTAGAACGCGATTACATGCGTCCCGATATAAGAGAAGCTTATGAGTACATGATCTCTTATTACAAAGATAAAAATATGTTCAAAACCCAGCTTTTCTACGTTGAAAGGCTACTCGAAGTTGACAAAAAGTTACATTATACATACGCTTATCTTCAGGGAAAAATTCGCAAAGAATATGATACAAAGGAGCTGTTGAAGAACAGAAAAATCTTAAAAGTTCGCTCAATCTTCGAAAATACAATGATCAGATTGGCCTATCAATCATCAGTATAATGTTTATTTTCATGGTATATGGGATCGTGAATATTTTAAGAATAAAAAAGGAAGCCAGAAAGAAGTACGAAGAGCTATTAAAAAAAATTGAAGAAGCTGACAAAGCTAATGCAGATAAAGGCGAAGAGGCCGAATTTTCAATGAGTAAAGATGCCGAGATCGCAGTACTGCAGAGTTTACAAAAATTTGAAAATAGCAAAAAATTCCTTGAAAGCGACTTAACCCTCACCAAATTAGCGGGCTATTTCAATACCAACACTAAGTACTTATCACAGATAATTGCGCGTCACAGAAATAAAAAATTTAACGAGTATATCAATAATCTTAAGGTGGAGAATATTGCTCAAAGGATTCGTAATGAAAAATTCCTGGAGAATTACACCCATGACGCTCTTGCAGAGGAAGCCGGATTCAGTACTACCAGAAGGTTTGTAAATGCATTTATAAGCTCTACTGGAATAACACCAAAATACTTTATTGAAGAATTAAAGAAGGAAGATATTAGTGGATAATTTTACAGTAGCGGTTTAGCAGGGATTATAATTTTTCCTTGTTCGAATTGTACACTTGCTATAATGTATCTATCATCCGCAAAATTATTCTAAAGCGGGCATTATATCGTTTCTGTCAGAGCTTGATTCAATTATCGAATTTTAAAAAAAATAGAAGTGCAAGATTTATTTTCTGCCGCACAATCTTTTAAATTCAAGACGAACTACCTCAAAAGTAGGAGCGCCGATTCTTGTCATTCTTGTATAAGTATCAATTCCGTTATCTGTCGCCATCGCGTGCCAGAAAAATTCTTCGACCTTACTAGCATCTTTTAATTTATTAAGCCGCATTCTTGTTGCTCGGATTTTTCTTTTGATTATTACATCGGATTTAGGATTGTTTTCGGCAGGATAGAGGACATTTTGCTCAAGGAAATCAATCAATTCTTGTTTTGTGGAATTCATAATGTTGTTGATTTGATAGATATGAATAGCTTATTTATAAACCTGCACAATTATGAATATAGAATTTGCGGATACAGTTCACCTATATATTTTTTATCTGTTGCGGAAAGATCATAATTAAAAGGAAATGATTGTTTGTTTTTTGTAAATTCTGGCGGAAGATAATATCCCATTATGGAATCTCTATCCACTTCGGAATATCGGATTGTGGTTTTATCATATTCCTGGAAAACATTTTTATCAACATCTGCTTTTGACCAGCCATGTGTAAAAGCATAATAATTATACACTACATCTTTGTCCCAGTCCATTTTTATATCCGGGCTTTGGTGCTCGTGGATCAGTCCTAATGCATGTCCGAATTCGTGTAGTACGACCTGCTTGTATTCCACTTCAGGCAGGCTGTCGCTGAGCCAGCCAAAGTTTATGGTTGCTGCACGTTTATCAACACCCAGTGCATCTGTGCCAATATAGGACCAGCTTCCTGTCGCATCGTAGCCAACCCTTATTTGAGCTTCATCTCTATTATCTGTTCTTTCAAATTTTATGCTGCAGTGCTCGCTCCAGATCGAGGCGTACTGGAGTACTCTCTGGTCTTTTGCCTTATCGCTTCCAAAAAAGAATACTTTTAATGTTTGGTTTGGATGCCAGAGTTTTCTGGTCTCAGCAGCCATTTCACTTAGATTTGTGAAATCACCAATTTGTGTTAAGAGATGCTGTTTGTATTGGAATTTTTCCAAGACTATTTTTTTCTCATTACTCAAAGATTCAACATTCAGGTTGTCTGGTCTTTCTTTGAGTGCCAACTTCATTTCCGGGAAATTATTCTGGGTAAGTTTCTTTGTAAATTGTACTTTCATAATGTATTTATTACCTGTTTTGAACTGATTCTACTTTTTGTCTTCTAAGGATGTAGCGGCAGTAATTTCAACGATTTCTTCAAACTCTATAATTTCAGCTCCTCTGTTGACCATCCGCTTATAAAATCCAGGCACCATTTGAACTAAAAACAACCTGTAATTATGTTTGGAGGCTATGATGAATATTTCCCTTATAATTTTTTTTCCAAAGCCGTTATGCTGCAGGCTGGGATCTATCAGGATGTTTGAGATTTCAATATTTTTTGATTCCCGATTTATTACAAGTCTGATGAACCTGCCACGGCTGTCAGTGGCTGACGTTTTCTCTTGTGTATAAAAATCGATCTCGTCTTGTGCGTTATATTCACTGTAGGTGTAATTTTTCGACATCAGGGGGTTCAAATCAATGAATTTATAAATTGCATCTACAATCTGATCATTTATAAAGTATTCATCCTTGCCGTCGATATGCAGGGTAATTTTTCCATCTTCAATGACATAAAAATTTCCATTGTCAAATTTCACGGTGGTAGAGCCGTCATCTTCTTGTCCCCTGTAGTGACCATTATATCTTACAAGTCCATCGATTTCTTTTCCTCCGTGCAGATCCTGATCATATTTTTCTTCTATCGTCATAATTATATTTTTGTTTTTTAAGGTGGAAGTAAATAGTACTTATTTCAATTCTGCCAGGCGGTCCTTGTCCTTTTGGGAATAATTTCCCCATTCTCGGTCGTTCATTGAAAATAAGCCATCATCAATCTTATTTTGGTAATCATCTACCAGCACTTTTCTGATTGTATCAATAGTATCTGTTTTAGAGAAGGAACTGTCTATTATATACAGGTTTCCAAAATTTGTGTAAAGTTCAGCTGGAGATTCTTTATCGAAAATACCGATTACATACTCTCCGATATTCCCGCAGCTTTGGATTGAAATTTTTATCGGCAGGGATTCATCAATAATTTCAGATACAAATTCCTCCACAGACAATATCTCATCTTCCGGTGAAATTATTGACGTTGCTCCAAGCAGAAAAAGGAATAGTTAGACCATTGCTAAAGTAGCCTCTGCCATCAAAATGCGATAGTACTTGTAACCAGAGAGATTGATTGTTCATATTTAATATTTATATGTTTTTTTAGCTGATGCACATTATTTAACTCTCGCTGTTTTTTAGCGCTACAAATTATTTTCATTCATCAGTGGAAAAGCTTTCTTAAGTACATCGAAGATATCTTTAGGTTCTGACGACGCAGCTACCGCAGCCCTCGATTCTAATAACTGTGCAATTACATCCGGATTAACCTTTTTTTTGGTCGCCTTTGCAATGAGTTTATTGTAAGCCTTATCCAGATAGCCCTTAACCTGTTCAAGTTTTTTTGTAAATTCTTTTTCAGTAGTCTTAAAATTGCCAACATTGGCATTTCTAAAGTTGTAGTGCTTACCCAATAAATCTTCCCAAGTATCTGCACTGGCCCCATGCTTCAATCGGTCGCAGTCCCAGCATCTGGTAATAAAGAATTCATAAGTTGTGTTGTCCATTCTATTTTCCGCAAGTTTGTTATAATATAATTTTGAAAAAATTAATCAGCAAGTTAATAGAAAGTAATTGGTTTTACAGAAAATATCTCCAGATTTTATTTTTTTCAGATCAAAATTGTTACGACTTACAAAACAGCCATTAGTATCTTAAGCTTCTGGCTATAAAGTGGTTGATTAGAAAAAAAGCAAAAAAATAATTGTAAAGAAAATATTTTTTTTTATATTTGTCTCAGGTGTTTTTGGTATGCCTGCTCGTTCGTGTAAAGATTTTATCAACCAATAACTAGATAATATAACCTTCAGAGCTTATTATCCGGCCACAGTATACGAACGCAAAACCTTAGGATAATAATCTTTGGAATAAAAGGATTATATTATGGACACTATTGATTACTTCAAACTTCAAGCAAAAAATCTGCACAAAGATTTTAAAACAAAAACTCCCGTTTTAGATAAAACGGCAACTGCTTTTTTATTCGAATACACTCCCAGGTATTTTGATGTAGAAATGATTATTTCGGACTTTGGTATCGACGAAGAAAATTTCAGCCTCATGAATGCCCAGCATGTGATTGCAAAAATTGCAAATTTTGATAAATGGGCATCGCTGTTAAAGGCATTACCTGCGGAATTGGAACTTGCACAATTATTGTACGATCATCAGAACAGAATTGACCTCACTGGATGGCAATTTTACATTGCCGACGCGCAGGCCATGAATGAAGACGAACTCGATGCAGAGAGTCAAGTTGAAATATTCAAGCAGGTTGTTATAGAAGAAAACGTTTTTGATTACATGGAAATAGAAAGCTATCTATTGAAGCACGGCTTTTGAGCAGTATATTAGATGGGCTGCTGGTGACGGTTTTTAACCGTCGTTTAATTATTACTGCCCCAAAAGTTTCATAACTTTTGGGGCAGTTCAATTTTTAATCAGATAGGCTGTGTTTTGTAAATATTTTCTATGGTCGTTTCATTCAAAAAAGGGGCGAAATTATTTATCCAAATATAATCTTCAATTACAATGTCAATATTCTTTTGTAATATCTCGCGAAGTTCCTGGCTGGTATAAATGGTTTGGAATTTCCTCGTATAATACTTCGTGAGCGCAATTTCATTGCTTACAACATCATTGGCGAAACTTTCGTAGTCTATTTTTTCACTGTCGAAATTAGCGATTTCCTGGAGTGTCTGGTAATTAAAGTTATTAATTTCGCTTAACTGATAATTTAGTATAAGCCCTTTTGTGATAGGCAGATCAAATTCTTGATCCAAATTGTAATCAAAATCTGGATATCCTGCGGATTTCTTTTGGTTTATCCTGTTATTTAGTTCCTTATGCAGCTTAAATTTTGGGTTGAAAATCAGCCCTGGCTCATAACTTATTTCGTTATATAGCCCATTCTCATGCGTAAAGCAATAGCCCAAATTTATTTGGCTTTTTAGCTTCAAGAACAATTTCTGTGAAAATGGATAATATGTAGATATAAGTTTATTGGCAAAGTCAAAATTTTCAGACAGCAGTTCTACATTTGGATCTATGTAATTTTTATCGGTGAAGAATTTAAAAATTCGGGTATAGAAGTCTGCTATTCGACTGTCTTTTTCAACAACGATATTCTCAAAATTTTGATTCGCCTTATTTGTGTAATTGTAAGATCCGGTAATAAATGTCTCATTGTCTATAACCGAAAATTTGTTGTGGTTAAATTTTGAAATGTGCTGCCGCTTTACCTCAATACCGCACTCTTCAAGATTGTCCAGGTGTAAATCAAAGAAATAACTTTGGTTAACATCATTGTCATCAACCAAAATCTGAATATCCAGATTTCTGTATTTCTTTAAATCAATTAATTTTGAGATTATACATTTATTGGTGAACCAGGCCACGACAATGGTAATTGATTTCTCTGCTTTCTCAAAGTGCTCCAGAATAATCTGCTCTATGTTTTGGGTAAATACTTGCATATGATTGTTGTCGATGTGCCTGTAAACAAAATTTCTGGTGTAAACTTGTTGGACAGTTTACAAATCTATAAACAAGGATTTGAATCTGGATCTTTCAATTTCTTCTTCTTCCTCACCCGAATCTATATTCCCTTCTCCAAGTACCTTGCTGTAAAACAACTTCATCCTTTCTAATAATTTTTCTAAAACCTTATTCTCCGACGGGGTAAATAATGTTTTATTTTTAGAAATAAACCCCTCCAGGTAGAGGATTTTTCCATCTATATCTTCTAATTTAACGGGAGCATCTTTACTAATTATTGTTCTAATCGAATCAATAGAAACGTCCGTCATATTATCTTGATCAACACAATCCGGATTCGGATAGCCTGGGTTGACTTTTACCCTTAGGGATGAAATTCCAACACCGTGTATTTCAGAATACAAATTGGTATAGGTTCCGCAGTGGGAGTTTTCAAATGTAATTTCATCGCCTTTGAATGCTCTGAAAAAGTCCAGCGCTTTAGTTATTGTCAAGTTGTTGTCCATTATTTTTTTTTGTGTTTATTAGAATAAATATATTTATTCAAAGTAATCGATTTTATATTGAATAAATAAGTGAAATTTGAAATTTTGATCTAGGATCTCCTTTTATGGGTTCTTTTAAAAATCAAAATTCTCATTCTAAAAAAGTGTTGTGTATAGATATATCTAAGTTTGTTCCTCAGGAATATTTAGCCTCCAATTTCTCTATCAAAGAATAAATAGTCGAAAGTTTCGAAAATTTTGTGGCTTTCTCTTATTCCACCGCAACTGTTGTTTTCAAAACAGACAGTGGTAAGGGCACTTTCCTCAATCAGTTTCTTCACAAACATTGAGGCTGTGCCATAATAATGATTTTCCGATCTTCTATATTCTTCGAAATTCTTAATTAGGATTTCTTCTGGTATGGCATAATTTTTATTAATGATGTAGGTAGAAAAACAGTCCAAATCAAAATCGACTATAAAATTATTTTCCCTTACAAATTCAAACTTGCCATTGTTTTTTACCCATCCAATATCTTCCCACAGCTGGCCATATTCAGCCTCATTGGAGAAATCATCTAAACAGCCGTGAAATGTGAGTGCATCCCAGACACCTCCAAGGTTGTACACGCGTTTTTCCCCAAAATTTTGTGTTGCATAGCTGTCGGAGAAAGAGTAGGAAGCTTGCGAAGAGTGAAACAGAAAGACATTGTTGATGAGTCCTAATTCCATTCCGGCTTTTACCCAGTCGTCGTCCAATGTTTTCAGATCAAATTCTGTAAAACTCCAGAATTCTCTTTCCGTCGGTGCGTTATCATTAAACTCAGCAATTCTTTGTAACGCGCTTTCCGACGGATTTAAAAAATCGTCGTGGTCGTCGAACATAAATAAATCAATAGGAAAGTCTGCAAGGCCATTTGTTTTTAAAAAATACAAGACATTCAGGATTGTTCGATGGTCTTCATATATTACAACTTCTGAGTTATAGGTTCGCTTTGTATTTATATTTGACCTTTTAGACAGGTCGCTAATTTCAGGCATCTTTTTTTTCTTTAGATTATTATTTAAAACCGGCTTAATTAAACTTTGTCCGCTGTTTTATTTAAAGTAGTGAGTTGGAATTTCTCCTATTTTAGTTTCATTTTCGTATTCGATTAAAAAACAATATTGCGACAAATCTTCTTTTGAAATGCGCAATGTATCTAAAACAATTTTAGTTTTTTCATAATTAAGTTTTTCCAAAATTGAAGATAAACAATCATTGAGTTGCTTAAAACATTCAAAAGATTGATGAATAACATCAAAGGCCGAAAAATCGTCCTTAATTTCAGCTAGGTCTTGTTTTACAATCTTGCCCCAATCGAAGCCGTCCATTAGTTCCGAAATCATAAACTTAGGTATGAAGGTCACTTGTTGACTTGATTTTTGAATCGTGATTGAGCACAAGGAAAAGCCGCAATGCACTGTGAAATTTCTCATTTTGTAGAGAAATCTGTAAGCGAAATAATTATCAAAAAGTTCACTGGTTTTTTTATCAAATAATTTCAATTGCTCTGACTCTTTACCAAATGTCCTTGACAAATAAAATCGTGCGTGGTCCAGATATGTATTTTGAGAAGCTAAATAATTAAGCAAATTTCGATTAACTTCGAAGGTTACATTTTCAAGTTGCTCCCAAGTATATTCAGGATTTAATGAGAGTGTTTTTAGTTCCTGATCTGTCTTTGAAAAAAGTGCTTTAAAATTTTTATCAAGCAGATTAAACGACCATCTCAACTTTTGGTTTTTAATAAGTTGATCAATCGAACTATTTATTTTATCTTTTTCTTCATTATTAAATTGTATTACTGGAGAATGATTGGACTTTAAACCTAAAGAGAGTTTATACATGATAGTAGGATTATATTCTGATTTTAAAAATACTTTGCATCTAAGGAAACTATATAAAGAGATATAAATCAACAAATATGACAACAACAGCGCACTACATTATATCTTTTTCCGTTAAAAAGCACACCGTGCCACAAATAACGGCTTTAATTACAGCATCCACTTAGCAAATGCTAACCCCAATACTCCAAGGATAATAAGCAATCCGCCGATAAATGCTAGTATGCTCTCCCAAAATGGGGTCAGCAACGCGTTACGATAATTTTTAAAACCCTCTGCTCCCAAAGAATTCCGACGATAAAATCTTCTTCTGCCAATAAATAGTTTAAGGGCGATTCCTATGACTAGTGCTAATACACCGAAAATAATTAATACAGCATTATCTCTATTCATAGCATTTGCTTTAAATTAGACCATTAATTAATTCTATTTGCAAGGAAAAGTTGGCGTTAATTCTCACACTAATTTATAAAAAAAAGATAAAAGAAGTATCCTTTATATAAAATTTAGGGACTGTTAATTATGAAGTTTATTTAATATCTAGCCAAAAAAGAAAATTGAGATCTTAATTATTATTTAGACTTCTTAGTCTTGTCCACAAAATCATCATTAATTTTTGAACCATGCTTTTCTTCAATCATTTTAAAGAAATCGGAGAGAGAAATCTTTTTATAAAAACACATGATTGCTAGTGTTGACATAGGAATTCTATATCCATCAACATCTTTTATCTTCGTAATAATATGTCTATGAACTCCTAATTCTTTACTTTGTTTGTTCACTGATTTTTTAGAATCAATCCAATTTTTAGAAATAAAATTACATACAAATTTATCAAGTAAAAATACTTTACTTGTGTCGTCTAAATTTCTTTTATTATTTCCATTTTCCTCAGTCATAACAGCAAAAAAAGAAATTATCTATAAATATTATTGTCACGATAGTGACAGGTTTATAATATTTTAGTATGTTTGTAATTGATTATATATATTTGCGATACTTCTAATAAAAATATTTGAAGCATCCGCTTTGAACTCGCATCGGAAAACTGGTAATTTTTGTACGCGCGGGATGATAAGTGTAAATGCTCACGCCTTAAAGGGCGTGGGCTCACTTATTCGCGCGTATGGGTATACCAGTACCTCCGATGCAATAAGCTGAGTTCCGCGCCTCTTTTTTTGGTTCTATCTCATCTTTTCAAAGCTACTGCACGATATTCTTAAGAATCGCAGCCTGTACAACCTTTAATTGGTTTTCTTATGGTGTAGTTTCTTTATTTTCATTTTTATAATACCTGGCCCGTACTGGTATCCTGCTGAGTTAGTCGGGGGAAGGGCCGGGTTATTTTTGCTATCAGCTTCACCATTTAAATGAACTGCATAGTGCAGATCCGACAACCACATAAAACAGCTATTCACTTATTAAATAACCAAAAACCAAATTACGCCTATGACCAAATAATTAACAAGAAAAGCCTTCTATAACTCGTGGTCGAATACTTGCATAGAAGGCGAGAGAAAACCAAACTTTCGTTCAATTTTAATCCTTTTTAAATTTATGAAAAATCTTTCATTTAACAAGGGCAGGCCTTCCTGTCTTTGCATAATTATTTTCGCAATTCTGCTTTCCAATCATATGTATGCCATCGAACTAACGTTCGGAAGCTACACGAAGCAGTTACAACATCAAATTACAGGTACAGTTACCGATTCCACTGGACCACTTCCAAGCGTAACGGTCATTGTTAAAGGAACTACAACTTCAGCAGTAACAGATGACAAAGGCAATTTTTCAATTACGGCTAATTCTACAGACGTACTCGTTTTTTCATTTATTGGTTATGCTACGCAAGAAATTACCGTTGAAAACCAAATATCCATTAATGTAATATTAGCCGAAGATAGCACTCAACTTAAGGAAGTGACTATTAATGCAGGGTATTATTCGGTTAAGGATAAAGAAAGAACAGGAAGCATAGCAAGGGTCAAGGCAACTGATATCGAAAAACAACCCGTCAGTAATCCATTGGCTGCTATGCAAGGCCGAATGGCTGGTGTAAACATAACACAGTCTGCGGGAACACCAGGAAGCGGTTTCAGCATTCAAGTACGCGGCCTGAATTCAATTCGTGGTGAAGGTAATGATCCGTTATATATTGTCGATGGTGTACCGTATGCGTCGCAAAGTTTAGGAAACAGCACGGTTTCAAACGATCGATTCGGTGGTCTGTCTAGTCCTTTAAGCAACATCAATCCTGCCGACATCGAAAATATTGAAGTATTGAAAGACGCAGATGCCACCGCAATCTACGGTTCTCGTGGTGCAAATGGTGTCGTGTTAATCACGACGAAAAAAGGGAAAGCGGGGAAAACCAAATTTGACATTCAATCTTACACCACTGTAGGGAAAATAACACGCAAAATGGATTTGCTCAATACACAGCAATATCTGGCAATGCGTCGCGAAGCATTTGCAAATGATGGCATAACAACCTATCCTGCAGATGCATATGATGTCAATGGAACTTGGAGCGATACGCGCGAAACCGACTGGCAAAAAGTATTGATCGGTGGCACGGCAAACATCTACAATGCACAGGCGACTATATCAGGTGGCTCAAACCAAACCCAATATTTACTGAGTGGGACTTATCGCAAAGAAACGACAGTTTTTCCTGGTGATTCGCATTTTAATCGCGGAGCAGTTCACGTGAGCATCAACCACCGCTCAGAAGACGACAGATTTAAGTTGGCTTTTTCTGCTGACTACTCGGGCGACAAAAACACACTCCCTGGAATTGACCTCACAAGGCAATCGTATGTGCTGGCGCCTAACGCCCCATCGCTTTACGAGGAATCTGGAAATCTGAATTGGGAAAATGGCTCTTTCGAAAATCCACTAGGGTTCTTAAATGGCAGTTACATAAATAAAACAAATACGCTTTTGGCAAATGCACTGCTATCATACAAATTGAAATACGGTTTTGAGATACGAACAAGTTTAGGGTTCAGCGATACGAAGCTTTCGGAAAAAAGGTTGATTCCATCAACGATGTACAATCCGTTTGGCAACTATACCACAGACGATTCGTCAGTATTTGCGAACGATGGCACGAGGCGTTCCTGGATCATCGAACCGCAACTCAATTGGCAGAAAAAATGGGAAATTCTGGAAGTTAATATCTTAGCAGGAACAACTTTCCAGACACAAAAACAGGAGCAATTGGCGGTAAACGGTATCGGGTTTCCAAGCAATGCGCTCATTAATAGCCTCACAGCTGCTACAACTGTGGAAGTACTTAACGATGATTTTTCCGAATACAAATACAATGCATTTTTTGGAAGGATCAATATAAACCTCGTAGACAAATACATATTGAATCTTACTGGTCGTCGCGATGGCTCAAGCCGTTTTGGTCCTGACAATCGTTTCGCAAACTTCGGTGCTGTTGGCGCAGCTTGGATTTTTTCTAACGAACCGTTCTTAAAAGACAATTCCGGAGTTCTGAGTTTCGGTAAAATTCGCTCTAGTTACGGAATTACGGGAAATGACCAAATTGGCGATTACCAGTATCTCGATACATATCAAGTGTCACAAAATGAATATGATGGCATGACCGGTATTCAGCCAACGAGGTTATTCAATCCAAATTTTGGGTGGGAAACCAACAGAAAATTTGAAGTGGCTGTCGAATTGGGCTTTCTGAACGACAAAATTTCTCTAAGTGCTGCATGGTTTCAAAATAGGTCTTCAAACCAGTTGGTCGGTATTCCCCTTCCTGGAACTACAGGTTTTCCAACCTTACAGGCTAATCTCGATGCAACCGTTGAGAACACAGGCCTTGAATTGGAATGGCGTACCGTCAATTTTAAATCACAAAATTTCAATTGGACAACAATGTTAAATCTCACTATTCCACGTAATAAATTGTTGGAATTTCCGGGACTGGAAACCTCAACTTATAAAAACCTGTTTGTAATCGGGGAATCTCTAAACATTCAGAAGCTTTATCACTACACAGGTATCAATTCAGAAACAGGATTATATGAATTTGAGGACTTTAATGGTGATGGTGAAATTACCGCTACAGACGACCGCCAGGGCATGATCGACACTTCACCTCAATACTATGGAGGATTTGCAAATCAATTGTCATACAAAAATTGGTCATTGGATTTCCTTTTTCAGTTTGTAAAACAAGACGGCGTTAATGTGCTTTCATTTTTCCCCCATTCAGGTACATTTTCAAATCAACCGGCGCAGGTGCTAAATCATTTCCCGCAAGATGGCACTACGGCAACAGTACAGCAATACGCCACTGGTAGCAATTCACTCGCAAATCAGGCGCAGGACAGGTTTACATCCAGTGATGCGATGGTTACCGATGCATCTTTTATTAGACTCAAAAGCACCAGCCTGTCATACAGCATTCCCGCCCTTTGGTCAAAATCATTCTCGGGGAAAATTTACATTCAAGGGCAGAACCTTTTGACATTCACAAAATACAAAGGTGTCGATCCCGAGAACAAATCTGTAAATTATCTGCCTCCGCTAAAACAATTCACAATGGGCATACAATTAAGTTTCTAATTAAAAAACGACTAACATGAAAAAACTTATAAATTTAACAGCAAGGGTACTATTATTGCCCTTCATATTCCTTTTTATATTTTCCTGCGAAGATTTTACAGAAACCGATATGCCCCAATCCCAACTGACAGGTCCTGCTGTATTTGAAGACGTGTCAACTGCAAATGCAGCTTTGTCAGACATCTATGCACGTTTGCGAGAAGGGAGCGTTTCAGCAGGTACACAATTAGGCGGTACAACACTATTTGCAAACTATGCCGACGACATGGATTTTTACGGTACAAATGTCGATATTGAACAGTTCAATAAACACACAGTTTTGCCATCGAACACGTTGCTTACCAATCTTTGGAATACAAGTTATGGCGAAATATATGCAGTTAATGCTCTGATCGAAGGCGTAAAAAATTCTACTGTTATCACTGGTGAAGATCGGAACCGTTTACTCGGCGAGGCAATGTTTATTAGGGCGTTCATCCATTTTTATTTAGTGAATATCTATGGCGATATTCCTTATATAACTACAATAGATTATGAAGCGAACACGACAGTATCTAAAATGGCAAAAACGCAGGTTTATGAACTGATTGTGTCAGACTTGACGGAGGCAGAAACCTCTTTGCCTGAAAGTTATCCGTCAGAATACCGTGTTCGTGTCAATAAGGCGGCTGCACTGGCAATGTTAGCAAGGGTTTACCTGTACATTGAAGATTATGAAAAAGCTCGGAATTATGCCACTGCAGTAATCAACAACAGCCTGTATTCGGTAGAACCAAATCTCGCATTGGCTTTTTTAAAAGAAAGCCCATCAATTATCTGGTCTTTCCACCCGGGAATTGCAGGGCTGAATACGAAAGACGCGAGAGCCTATATTTTTTCGTCAGGGCCACCTACTAAAGCAGCCTTAGCGGTTAATCTGAGAAATGCCTTTGAAATTGGAGACATTCGCCAAACATCGTGGATTCGCACAATTACGGACGGCACAGATGTTTGGTACCAGGCATATAAATACAAAAAATCTTCGGTAACAGAACCGTCGCAGGAATACACAATTGTTCTCAGGATTGAAGAACAACACCTGATCCGTGCCGAAGCACGCGCCATCCTTGGAGACATTACAGGTGCACAGCAGGATTTAAACATGACGCGCAATCGTGCAGGTTTGCCCAATACAACTGCAAATACAACCACATCTTTAAAAGCTGCAATTTTACAGGAAAGACGGTTCGAATTCTTTTGTGAACAAGGTCACCGTTGGTTCGATTTGAAAAGGACAGGAAATGCTGGTACGGCGTTGAGTCCAATTAAACCAGGTTGGCAAAATACGGATGTTTTGCTTCCACTGCCAGAAACCGAAATTTTACTAAACTCAAATCTGTTACCACAAAATCCTGGCTACTGAAATGGAAACAGTTTATTATAAAGTATTGGTAATGGTATTGTTGTTTTTGTCATGCTCGGCGCAGCAGCAAAAACGCAAGATTACTATTGCTGACTATGCTAAATGGGGAACGCTGTCGGGAGAATCCATTTCTCCCGATGGCAATTGGGTATCATTTCAGATGACTTATGAAAACAGTCTTGATACCATGTTTATTAGAAAAATAAATAGCAAAGTTACCTACAATTTCCCAAAAGCAGATGATATTGTTTTTAGTAAAGATAGCTTTAGTGCTGCAATATCCGGTCCAGAAAATAATCTGGAAATACTCAATCTTAAATCAGGAGAACGGCAGGCATACAACAATATGTTAAAGCATAACTTTTCGAACGATGGTAAGTACCTGTTGGTGCTACAGCAGGATAGTATAGGGAATACATTGTCGATTCTTGACAGCAACAATTTTGTCATTTCAAAAACCAAAAGTGTTTCTGATTATTCCATAAGTACCTCCAACAAGATTGCTATTGAGACAAGCCAAGGTCTTAAAATCGCATCGCTCGGAAGGATCATTGAATTTAGAGAGATCGTCCATAGTGATTTGATCAAGTATAAAAAATTGACATGGGACAAATCAGGCAATTTCTTAGCATTTTACATTTCGGAAAATGTATCAACTAAAATCAATTCCCTCGCATATTTGAATACGGATAATATGAAGCTGCAAAAATTGGATGCCCAAAATCTGCAGTTTGATAATGTCATCTTTCAGTTTAAAGACAGTAAGTTGGTAATCGCCAGTGATGCACAAAAAATTTATTTCAGTTGCGTAGAAATAAAGCATTGCGACTCAGCAAAACCCATCGTAGAAGTTTGGGAAACAAGCTCACCATTGGAATACCCGGCTCAAGAAAATTTAAAAGTTACCAATGGTCTCTTTTTGGCCTCTTGGACATTGGGTGGAAATAGCGTAGAAAAACTCGAACCCGACACCGCAACAGAATCAAAAATACTGCCTGGCGATAAATTATACTTGTCGTATTCAAAGCTTACTTATGAACCGCAATATGCAGAATTGGCGCCCGTAGATTACTACTTGAATAATTTTGAAAATACAGGTTCAAAACTAATCATTACGAAAGGATCAATCTCCGCAAATGCAGTCCTTCCATCGCCAGATGGCAATTTTATAAGTCATTTCAAAGGAGGCAATTATTTTGTTTACGACACGTCCAAAGAGATTTCTGTCAATGTCACGGCTTCTTTGCATAGTGATTTTTACAGGAAAGGTTACGACAACGCCGCAGAAAACGAAGGCTATACAAGTCCGGGATTTACAAATGACAGCCGTTTTTTGATCGTTTATGACAAATACGATATTTGGCTGGTTTCGACTGATGATTACAAAGGAACACGAATCACAAATGGCAGGGAAACAAAGCAATGTTTCAGGATTCCAACGGAAATTTACCTGAATAAGGTGGGCAACTTTGCAGAATTTTCAAAATATGAATTTGATATCAATCAAGGAATCGTTTGTTCAGCTTTTGGCGAAGACAAATCAAGTGGCTATTATATGTATACAAAAGGAAAAGGTTTACGAAAATTAGATTACGGAAAATCGCAGAAAGACCGGATTAAAAAAGCTAAATCAAAACATACTTACTGCTACATCGAGCAGACAGAACAGTCGCCACCTTCGTTGGTAGTTTATAATGTGAAAACTGGGAAAAAGAAGAAAGTGTACCAGTCAAATGCCCATTACAACAAATATGAATGGTCGCGATCAGAACTGATCACTTACAAAAATGCGGCTGGAGAAACGCTACAAGGAATATTAATGTATCCATCGGATTACGAAAGTGGCAAAAAATATCCTATGGTAACATATATTTACGAAAAGTTGTCGCAACACTTATATGAATATATAAACCCTACTTTGTTAGATCGTGCAGGTTTTAAAGCATCAACTTACTTTCTAGACGGATATTTTGTGTTATTGCCTGATATTCAGTTTGCGCTTGGCGATCCGGGTAAATCAGCTGTAGATTGCATAACGGCAGCGGTAAACACAGTCGTTGCTCGTGGACTAGTCAATAAGGATAAATTAGGCATTATCGGGCATTCTTTCGGTGGTTATGAAGTATCGCTGATTATTACCCAAACAGAATTGTTTAGTGCCGCAGTAGCCGGTTCAGGAGTTACGGATATTATTAGTTGGTATCATACGATGAATTATATTGGACAACACTCAAATGCTTGGAGGTTGGAATCCCAACAATTCCGAATGGGTAGTTCGCCCTTCGACAATAAACTTGGTTATGAAAACAATTCTCCGATAATGAATGCAGCAAAAATTAAAACGCCTTTGTTAAGTTGGGCAGGAACCGCCGATACACAGGTTAATTTTGAGCAAAGCGTAGAACTGCATTTGGCTATGCGTCGCTTGGGGAAAACAGGAACAATGCTTTTATATCCGGGACAAGGCCACATTCTCACAGATGAATCAGCACAGCGGGATTTAACGGCAAGGATAAAAACATGGTTTGACAAGTATTTGAAAGGCTTTTGATCATGGAATCCTAAACAATTGCAAAGCACACGTAGTTCCCCCTGATGTTAAGCCATAAAGGTTTTGCGTGCCGCTTTTACATAAGATTGGACCCAAATCTGAACACAAAACGTCGGTCTCCAAACAATCTGTAGCAAGATGAATGTACCCTATGTACAAGGCATCCCGATCTTGTGCAGGTTTAAAGGAAAATGCACCACTAATACCGGTTATAAACGCGATGATCGCAAACATGTTACGGGGTTGTAAATTTTTCATTTTTGTAGTTTTAGTTTTTTTTAAAGAAGCATGCCGCAATCATTCGCGGCATGCTTCATTTTTTAGCGGACTAAATTCTCCACAATTGGTTAGGGCAGGTAGAACCGTTAAGTTTGTAAAGATTAACGCCACCGCTTTGACAAGGCGTAGTGACAGTATTATCCTGACACATTACGCCAGTTTCCTCACAATCTTGTGGCTTGTGTCCGATAAACTGGGCAGCAGTCTTTGTTGTAGGAGTGCTACTAAATGCAAATGCACCGGAAATGGCAATAACGAAAGCCAACATCGGGAAAACGGTTTTAAAAATTCTGGTTTTCATAATAAAAAAATTTATAATTAGTGATCTACTCTGTTACAGGTTTTCGATCTTACCCTGATACTGCGCTGTATATCTTTATTGATTTTTGTCAAATACTTTTTTGTCGATTTTATAAACACTTACGGTTTTCCCAGAAAGTGTATAAATGTGATTTTCATCCGAAATAAATTCTGAAATTTCCTTTCCTTCTTTGTCATACAGGTAAAAGCTGAATTGATAGGTGTGCGTTTTAAGATTGTATGCGTCAATCACAGAAGCCTCATTCCAAACGTCTTTAGGTTCATACTGTCCAATGAGTTGCGAATTCACATAAAGATATTCTCCATAAGTTGCAGCTGTCTTATTGACAATTCTAGCTGGAGATGCAAGTTTACTTGCTTCAGAGAGAACTGATATAGGCAACTTTAATATTAGCGCGTGAGGTCGTGTCAATAGTGTGTGCTACGTACTTTTCATTAAGCTCACCGTCAGAAATGAGGTATTCATTTCGATACGTATAAACATATATTAGTTTGTCCAATATACTGTTGTATAGCAACTTGCCATCTGTATCGAAAATGCCATCGATTTGTTTATCGAGAAGATTGCGATTAAAGTTTACGGAAACTGTATCGATATTTTTAATCAGACCAATCATATTTTCGTTATTATCACTACTAACCGCACGTATCGCAACAGTATTAGAATCAACAGGGACAAATGAATTGAAATAGGATTTTTTATCAATCCAGATTTCCGCTATCCAGTCGTTGACCAATCCCCGATAAACAAAAGCTTCAGTACCATCACTTAAATAGAAATAGGGGTATTTTACGTTAACCTGCAAAGAACGATACCTTCTGTTAGGGTCTTTCACAGTGATGAAATGGGTTTTGCTCTGGATAAGAGTAGCATCCAATTCGATTACTTCCAAGGGGTTTAGGATATTACCAATAAAGAGACTGCCTTTTCCTATTCCAGCAATGTAGTAACGACCTTTTGATAAAGTATAATCCCGTTCAAATAGAACAGGATGATTCGGGAACCTCCGTGTGAAGTTATTGCGATGGTGAATCATATCCTCAGAGAATAGAAACAGTGTTACCATAACAGTAATGCTACAAAGTGTAGTTACTAAAATTGAAGGAAACTTTATATAGCTGCGAGATAAATTATTTTCAGAATGATTTGGATTCCAAAAAATAATTGCGATCGATGATAACACAACGAAACAGAGATTAAAAATCAAATGCTGAGTCCATGATAATTTATCTAATATACCGCCACAGGAACAAGGAACAAACGGACTAAAATTTAAGATAATTATGATATACGCTGAAAACATGACCATTAAACTCAGTGAACAGTAAAGCGCTAAATTCCTGAATTTTTTAAAGCATAACATTACAGCAATTAAAATTTCGACAACTGGGACAATATATGATATGATTCCAGCAAAAGAACTAATAAGTGGCGATTGTGCCAATTGTGTTTGGAAATTTTCAAAATCCAGTATTTTGCTCACTGCCGCATACACAAATAATATTATATAAAGCAAGCAGATTATCTCGACTACAGTGTTTTTAAAAGCTACTGATGTTTTCATGTCATTAGTTTTAATCTTTACAGTGTTTTACAATCTGACATGAAGATATGCCAAACCAGCTTGACATATGCAGGTCATTAATGTGCAATTACCACTGTGTAAGTGTTTTACAAAGCGAAATTAAAACAATAAAATAGAAGGATTGTTGACAAAAACGATCCAAAATTTGCAAAAAACGATCCATTTTGCATTGTATGGAAGAAATTAGAAACAAAAAAGCCGGCATAAGCCAGCTCATAGTACAAGTATCCTATTTATCTCTTTCGTTCCAGTCTTTGAATGTCATTCTTTAATTCCATAAACATTTCTTCAATACTGCCGGGAATAATGGTAGCCCTCTTCTTGTCTTTTTGCCCAGGTTACATTTGAATTCCCATATCTGTTCAATCTCTGATGCTCTAACTTCATATGGATTATAAAACGATTCGTCAGATTCGAGTAACAATACATTTTTTTTATTTTTATTTAATCTTTTATAAACGATCCCATCATTTTTAGTCATAATAATATAAGTCCTCCCATCTACTACCTCACTAAGCCTCTCAATATATTTGGCAACAATAACATCACCATCTTCATGTGGAGGCATGGAATCCCCATCAACTGTAAACCCCCTATGAATACCCGGACCTAAAAATGGCAGTGAAATACGCGGTAGGCTCTCGATATATTCCGGATCTGAATATCCATTCATATAGCCTGCCTTAGCTTTTTGCGTCACAATTTCTATAAAACTTTCACCATCATTTTTCACTATAACCGGTAATAAAACCCTGTTATCTTCAAGCTTTACCAAATCATCAATTTTGACTTTTCTCACGTCAATGCATAACAGGATGTCAATACTGACCTGGTAATATTTTGATATTCTCTTCAATATTTCATAGGGCGCTTCTGAAGTCCCATCTTCATACTTTGCATATCTTCCACGTGTTATTAGGAGGCTTGTAGCGACTTTTTCCTGAGAAATTTTCTTTTTTAGCCTTAGGCTTCTGATGTTGTCGGAAAATAAAGACATGTTGTTTTTGTTACAATTTGTACCAGCAAATATAATTTATTTGTTCCGATCTGTACTAATTTTGTCTAGTACAAAAATGAAGGTTATGGGAAGGGCAATTGTGCACATGGATCTGGACACTTTTTTTGTGTCCTGTGAGAGGCTTATCGATTCAAGGTTGAATGGTATTCCACTGATTATTGGCGGAGGCGAAAGAGGCGTTGTGGCTTCATGCTCCTATGAAGCACGAACTTTCGGCGTACGTTCTGCAATGCCAATTAAGATGGCGCTGCGTCTTTGCCCGCAGGCAAAAGTTATGAAAGGTGATATGGAATTATATTCTCGCTTATCCCATGCCGTAACTGAAGTTATTGAAGAGAAAGCACCAGTTGTGGAAAAAGCCAGTATTGATGAATTTTATCTTGATATCACCGGTATGGATAAATTCTATGGTTCTTATATATGGACCAACGAACTTGCCCAATCCATTACAAAGGAAACGGGATTGCCTATAAGTTTTGCGTTGTCTGTTAACAAGACTGTATCTAAAATTGCCACCGGAGAAGGAAAGCCTAAAGGAAATCTTGAGATACCAGAAGATATGGTTAGACCATTTCTTAATCCACTGTCCATAAAAAAAATTCCAATGGTTGGCGATGTTACTTTCCAGTTGCTTTCTCGTATCGGTGTCCGCAATATCCAGACACTTTCCGAAATGCCGGCTGAGGTACTACAGCAGATGATTGGCAAAAATGGTATTGAGTTATGGAAAAAAGCAAATGGTATAGATAATAATCCCGTTGAACCCTACACGGAACGCAAATCCATTTCTACAGAACATACTTTCTTGCAGGATACTATAGATCTTGGCGAACTTAAAAGTGTGCTACAGGGCATGGTTGAAAAACTGGCCTTTCAGCTTCGGTCTGAAGAATGGCTTACCTCAACGGTAGTCGTTAAGATACGCTATTCAAATTTCGACACGGAAACCAAGCATGCAGAGTTCAGTATACTTCTGCAGATCATATCCTGATAAAAAATGTGATGGAGCTGTTCAATAAACTTTACCAGCGCAGGATGCGCCTTCGACTCATAGGTATTCGCTTCAGCGGTCTTGTAAGGGGCACCTATCAGATAAATATGTTTGAAGATACAGAAGAAATGCTTTCGCTATACCAGGCAATGGACAGAATGAAAACCCGATATGGTTTTGATGCAGTAATGCGTGGAGGCGGCGCAACATTCAAGCCCAACAACAAAAATGAAATATTAAAAGAAAAAAATAAGCCATGTACCTCAATTGCCATTCATTTCACAGCCTACGCTATGGCACTATACCGATTGAAGAATTGGTACAGCTGGGGATTCAATGCAAAGTAGAATCTATGGCACTTACTGACATCAATACAGTAACAGGTATTTACCTTATTTATCAAATTATGTCAGGCTGCATCTATAAAGCCCCTTATAGGAATCGAATTTCGTTGCCAGCATACATTGCGATATATTGGGTCTTGCCCTAAACCGTGAAGGTTTAGGAGAAATGAACCGATTTTTGACAAAGCATAATTTTGAGGATTCATCGCTTCCAGTCCTTGCACCGACTTTCAAGAATGTTATCGTCATTTATCCTATCAGTAATGCCCCCGCTCACCTACAGGAAAACGAATACATCGGGATAAAGCCTGATGAGCTTCTTCTATTATATAAAGAAAAATGGAAAAAACAGGTTAGATAAAATGGTGATGCTGCATCCTGTTACAATTAGGAATAAAAAAGAATATAACCTTCATAAAATATTACGGTGCTGTTCATCTAAACGTGTTAGGATCAAAATTAACAAAAGAGGATTATTGCAGTGGTTCAGAAACAATGTTGCCCCTTTCAGAATTATTGGAAAAATACACGCTATATCCTACTATTATTCAGAATACCCAAGGCATAATTGAAAGGTGCAATTTTGAATATGAATTCGGAATACCGCGAAATAAAAAATATTTCACCAACAGCCGTGATGAGGATATGCAACGGTTGAGAGAACTCGCCCAAGAAGGAATGGTAAAAAAATATGGACCTGAAAATATAATTGCCAAACAGCGTGTTGATAAAGAACTAAAAGTCATTGAAGAATTGGAGTTCAGTGGTTATTTTCTCATAACATGGGATATTATTAGGTATAGTATCAGTAAGGGCTTTTTGGCACATAGGACGGGCAGCGGAGCTAACAGTATTATCGCTTATTGTCTGGGCATTACCGATATCTGTCCTATCGAATTGGATTTGTATTTTGAGCGATTTCTGAATGTAAACAGAAAAAGCCCGCCAGATTTCGATATTGACTGGTCATGGAAAGAACGTGATATAATATTAGAATATATCTTCAACCGCTACGGAGTGGAGCACGTTGCTTTCTGCGGAACCAATGTTGAATTTAAATATCGGTCAATATTCAGGGAAGTTGGAAAAGTATTTGGACTGCCAAAAGAGGAACTTGATGCCTTGGCTAAAAACCCGCTGGAACTTCACGATAATAATAAGGTGGTGAGGATGGTTCAGGAGATGGAATTATGTCTTAAAAATATCCCAATCAAAGAAGTATGCATTCATGTGGGATATTGATTTCTGAAGAACCTATTACAAATTTTACAGTGCTGGAAATGCCACCAAAAGGATTTCCAATCGCACTGTTCGTATGCATGTGGCTGAAGATATTGGTTTTGAAAAATTCGATATTTTGAGCCAGCGCGGAATAGGTCATATTGATGATAGTGTCAAGCTGATACGTAAGAACCGAGGGATCAATGTCGATATTAGGGATACTTCGCTTTCTAAAGATGAGGTTTTGTGCAATCAATATTTAGGTCGTGGTAAAACTATTGGCTGTTTCTATATCGAAAGTCCCGCAATGCGCGGGCTTCTCAGAAGACTACAATGTAATAACTACAAGATCCTTGTGGCCGCATCGTCCATTATTCGTCCTGGTGTTGCCCAAAGTGGAATGATGAAGGAATATATTTTCAGACACAACAACCCGACACAATTTGAGTACTTCCATGAAGTATTTAAGGAGCAACTCGGTGAGACGTATGGCATAATGGTTTACCAAGAAGACGTAATAAAGATAGCCCTTCATTATGGAGGACTTCCCGCGCAGATGGAACAGATTGCGCAGGGCAATGAGCGGAAAAGGAAGGTCAAAATCCGCACTTCAGAAAGTAAAAGATAACTTTTTTGAATGCTGTGAGCGTCAAGGCCATCCTTTGGAACTTAGTCAGGAGATTTATCGCCAGATCGAATCGTTCGCCGGATATTCTTTCTGCAACACACTCAGCATCCTATGCAGTGGAAAGAGGTGCTGCCTCCCTAACAACAGGAGCATGTATTAACCTT
>NZ_JBXBAV010000069.1:0-2356 GCF_056783245.1 Flavobacterium sp. TC780
TCACCAATTGCTAAGGTTAATACATGCTCCTGTTGTTAAGGAGGCAGCACCTGGTAGAGAGCACGACTCATGAGATTGCGATTATTAGTACTTCAGGAGCGTTTAGTGGAGCGGAGAACACAACAGAATTTTGGCAGTTAATTGCCAATCAGCAAGAAGGTATTCAGTTATTCAGTAAAGAAGAATGTCTACAACGAGGGGTAGATGAATCGTTGTTAGAGATGCCAAATTTTGTTCCAGTATTGGGACAAGTGGAAGGTATAGAAAACTTTGATCCAATATTTTGGGGTATATCACCCAATGAGGCAAAACAAACGAATCCTCAAATCCGTAAATTTATCGAACACAGTTGGTTCGTATTAGAGTCTTCGGGATATTCTCAAGAGCGAAAAAAACACAATATAGGGGTATTTGCAGGAAGTGGTAACAGCGACTATTTCTATGATCATATTCTAAACGGAGAAAAGGCAGATCAAATCAATTTATGGGAAGCGGCTGCCTCAAATAGCAAGGATGCCTTAGCAACAAAAACGGCTTTTTTTCTAGGTCTATCTGGTCCTGCTACTTCGATTAATACCGCTTGTTCCACAGGATTAGTTTCTGTGGTAGAAGCCTGTAAAAATCTGCAACTAGGCTTTTGCGATATGGCTTTGGCGGGAGGAGTATCATTTGGCGCACCAGATGGTATCGGTTATTTATACGAAGAAGGAATGATTTCATCTAAGGATGGACATTGCCGAACATTTGACGATCAAGCCTCTGGTACAATTGGCACCTCTGGAGTTGGAGTTGTTTTGCTAAAACGATTAGAAGATGCTATTAAAGATGGGGATACCATCTTAGGGGTAATCAAAGGCTATGCTACCAACAATGATGGAGATCGTAAAACAAGTTATACAGCACCTTCGCTAATCGGTCAGAGTGAGTGTATAATTAATGCGCAACGCATGGCAGGAGTGAGCTCTAATGAAATTGATTATGTAGAATGTCACGGTACTGCTACTCATTTAGGTGACCCAATAGAAGTACAGGCTTTAAAAGAAGCTTTTGCTTTCAATGAAGATAAAGAAAAAGCCTTGGGTCGTAAAACTGTACTGGGAGCAGTGAAAGCCAATATCGGTCATGCCGATTCTGCTGCAGGTACAGCCAGTTTAATTAAGGTTTGTGCAATGCTTCAGCACAATATTCTTCCAGGACAGGTTAATTTTGAGAGCCCTAACCCAGAGCTTGGTTTAGAACAAACCAACTTTGAAATTCTTAAACAAAACCGCGACTGGTTACCTAACGATGGCAAGCAACGTTTGGCTGGAGTAAGTTCTTTTGGGGTTGGAGGCACCAATGCGCATGTGATTATTGGAGATTATGTTGCTCCAACAAAAGAGTTGCAGGAAACTACAATTGCAGAAGAGTATCATTCGATAAAGTATATCATTCCTGTATCTGCCAAAAGCGGACCATCATTGGAACAGAATAAAACAGCCTTGTTAAATTATTTAAGAGGAATACAAAATACTCAGCAATCAGTGACTATTCGAGATATTGCCTATAGCTTACAAGAAAAGAAAGAGCAATTTCAGTATAGAAGTGCCTATTGCGCCCAGACAATTGATGATTTGATTGCTGGATTAAAAGAAAATACCATCACCACTGAGGTAACTGCGGAAAGCAATGCTAGAACAGTGTTCATGTTCCCAGGACAAGGAGCACAATACATCAATATGGCAAAAGCGCTGTATGAAAATGAACCGGTTTTTAAAACTGCTATTGATAAATGTATTTCTATTGCTAACGAACACTTAGAAGTGGACTTGTATCAGGTTATGTATCCCAATGCAGGAGATTTATACGATATCAACCAAACACAGTGGTCTCAAATCACCTTATTTATTATCGAATATGGTTTGTCGGAGTACTTGACACATTTAGGAGTTAAAGCAGACGCTTATATTGGTCACAGCATTGGAGAATATGTGGCAGCTACTTTATCTGAGGTTTTTAGTTTAGAAGATGCTATAAAAATAGTAATTTCCAGAGGGCAACTTATGCAGTCTATGGAATCGGGCAGTATGCTTGCTATCCATTCTACTGAAATCGATATTCAGGAAATAGTAAAAGAATACCATTGCGAAATCGCCGTTATCAACTCTCTAGAAAACATTGTGGTTTCTGGTAGTCATGATAAGATTCAAAGCCTGAAAACAGCATTAGAGAATCGAGGAATTATAAGTATAAAATTGAACGTATCACATGCCTACCATTCTGTTATGATGGAGGGGGTTCTGGGGTACGTGCTGCCTCCCTAACAACAGGAGCATGTATTAACCTTAGCAAGACCAACTGAATCAGTAGGTTTAAA
>NZ_JBXBAV010000070.1:0-21653 GCF_056783245.1 Flavobacterium sp. TC780
TTACGTATTGCTAAGGTTAATACATGCTCCTGTTGTTAGGGAGGCAGCACCTTATGTTTTCTTTTCTTGCTTCTTCGATAGTTGTTTCAACAAAGCTTTTCAAAGCATTTAAGTTCAATACAGCACTATCGATATTTTCTCCTGCTTTTAGAGGAGTGCTTTCTTTTAAAACAGTAGTAGTTCCGTCTTTAGCAATGAATTCAATTTTTACATCAGTAGGATTAGGAACAGTAAGTGATTTTTCACTTCCGTAAAAATCACCATTTGGCATAGACGCAACATGAGTTTTTGAATCAGGTGACCAAGCTCCCATAGAGTGTGGATTTGCTTTTGCAAAATTCTTCACAGCTCTTGGTGCTCTACGATCAGAGTTTCCTTCACACGTAAAACTGGGTTTACAGCAGAACCTAATACTTTAGCATATTTAGCTTTAATTTCTTTTTCAGTATCGTTTTGTGGATCTTCAGGGAAATTTGGAATTTTATAACCGTGAGATTGTAATTCGGCAATGGCAGCTTTTAATTGAGGAACTGATGCCGAAGTAATGTTGTAACTTAATGATGTTTGCTTCCGGTTTAGTAGCAAGTTGTCCTAACTCAGCCAAGGCGTCCCCTGTTTTTTGAGAATCGGTTAAGTACTCCGGGAAATTAGATAAAATTCGAGACACTAACGAAATGTCTCTAGTTTCAATAGCAATACCCGCTGTAGCAGTAAATTCTTGTACAATAGGCAAGAAAGAATAAGTCGCTAATAATGGCGCCTCATCAGTTAAGGTGTAAACAATTTTTGAATTCTGTGTCATTTTTTTTTCTTTTTTAATATAATCGTATCGTCAAAAAAATGACGATGTAAAAGGGTAAGAATTGGCTTAAAATGAGCGAAGCAAATATAAGTAAAACAGTCCGAAAACGGTTGCGTTTTTTTTAGAATTCCTTAAATTAACAGATTGCCATTTTAAGCAGGTATAATTGACAAATCGATGGTTTTCAAGCCAAAGAAGTACAGTTTTGATATTTTGTTTAGAACAAAAAAAATCCCGATTCATAAATAATGAATCGGGATCTTTATGGTAAAGAGATAAAAAATTATCTTCTTCTGCTCTAATCTTAGCTTTTTTACCAGTAAGTTCTCTGAAGTAGAAAATTCTAGCTCTACGTACAGCTCCTCTTTTGTTAACTTCAACTTTTTGTAAAGCTGGTAAGTTAACTGGGAAGATACGCTCTACACCAATAGCACCAGACATTTTACGGAATAGTAAAAGTCTCTGTGTTACCAGAACCTCTTCTTTCAATAACAACTCCTTTAAAAAACTGAGTTCTTGTTTTTTCACCCTCTCTAATTTCGTAGAAAACTGTGATAGTATCTCCAGCTCCGAAAACTGGGAAATCTTTTTTTCTAACAAATTCGTTTTGAACGAATTTCATTAAATCTGCCATGATATCTTTAATTACTGGTTTATAATAGAGCAACATACACGGATTTCGCCAGAGGTTGGTCTAATTTGGGTGCAAATATATAATAAAAAATGTTTAAAGTTTAAAGTTTTTATTGTTTAAAGTTTTTCGTCTTATTATTTAGTTATAATCCTCATAATCAGACTGCAGTAAATCATCTGTGTTATTGAGTCACGACTTTCAGCTTATAGTCTTTACTCTCCATTTTTAATATGCCAATTTGTAAACTGTAACTGAATACAGAATTACTTCTCTTCAAGAAGATCAGGGCGTCTGTTTTTAGTATGTTCATAAGCCATATCTTCTCTCCATTTGTCAATTTTAGCAAAGTGGCCACTGGTTAAAACATCAGGAACTTTCCATCCCTTATAATCTGCAGGGCGTGTGTATATGGGGCCAGACAATAAATTATCTTGAAAACTATCAGTTAGGGCTGAAGTTTCGTCGCTTAAAACACCAGGGATTAGTCGAATCAATGCATCCGATAAAACCAAAGCACCTAATTCACCACCAGATAAAACATAATCACCAATCGAAATTTCTTTCGTAATAAAATGATCGCGAACTCTTGGTCAACACCTTTATAATGTCCACATAAAATGATGATGTTTTCGTACATCGACATCGTATTAGCCATTTTTTGGTTTAGCGTTTCACCATCAGGCGACATATTCTTGTCGTATTCTCTTTCACTTTTCAAATGCGTAATACAAGCATCAATAGGCTGAACAGTCATTACCATTCCAGCACCACCGCCAAAAGGATAATCATCAACACTCTTCTGTTTATTGGTTGTATAGTCGCGTAAATTGTGAAAATGTACTCTTGACAATACCTTTGTCAATAGCACGTTTCATAATCGAAGCTTCAAAACGGGCTTCGCAATAACTCAGGTAAAACAGTAATAATATCTATGCGCATTTTTTTTATTCAAAAGGTTCTAGGCTGCAAAGATACAAAGTTTTTTTCGCGAAGTAGGAATCAAAGATTTTAGAGACAAAGAGATTATAAAGATTATAGATTAAAAGAAATAAGGTATCTGAAATTAAATGAAAATACATAATCTGTTCAATGTTGTCATATTTAGGTATTAAACGTATAAGAGGTTCATTTTATGGTTGGATATGATTTTGAATGGGATAAGCCAAATATTGATAAATCTGACAAAATAATATTTAAGGAGAGAGGTTTTTTGAATACATTAGCAAATAAAGTTAGAGCTCATTTATTATTAAGTAAGAATTTTAAAAAAAAGAAAGTAATGGCATTAGATTTTCATAGATTCGATAACAAGGAATTATTATTCCAAATAGATGATAAGAAGTTTGAAATTTTATCTGAAATTTTTGAATCATTTACTCATTGGACGGGAATTTTTGTTGATCGATATGGAGATCTAAAACTTACGATAGAAGATCAGTTGACCATAGTGAAAATCATAGATAAGTATATTGAAGTAACAGATTTGAATAAAAATAAATTAAAGACTACAGTTATTATTGAATTTAAAGGAGTTTTGATTTTTTTAATAAATAATAAAATTGAATTAGAATTGTTAGGGGATTAAATAGTTAAAAGAATAGAATGTTATTATGTTAGTTTGTTATTGATGTTTGCAAAAAAAAACGAAGAGGTTGTGCGCAAAGAGAAATAGTTGATGATTGATAGATTTAGGCATAAGAAAAAACAAAAAAATGAATAAAGAAAAAATAAAAAAAGTAATTGATTTTTATTTGAAAAAGTTTGTTGAGGTTGGTGGCAATACACAGCCAAATAAAATTGAAGCTGAAATGGCTGATCCTAATCAAGATCAAGATGAAGAGTGGAGAATTTGGTTGCCTATTGCTAGTAAAGTAACGGATAGTGAAATTAAAGAATTTGAAAATCGACTTGGTTGTGAATTCCCCGAAGATTATAAGAATATTTTTAAAACACAAACACTTTTATGAGCTTCATATTTTAGAGGCTTCATTTTTTGAACATCCGGTAAATAGTTGGAAAAAATCTCTAGCAGAAATGATTTTCCATGAGAATCTAAGGGATGATTTAATTGAAAAAGGATACATTCCCTTTGCTAATTGGAGTGATTGGGGACTGCTCTGTTTTGATAGCAATAGAAATAAAGAGGATAACAATTACCCAATTGTATTATGGGATAATGAAAAAGCAGATGAGGTGGAAGATGTATTTAATGATTTTTATAATTTAATAAGTGAAGGTGATATTGAAAATGGATAGAGATTATACAAAAGATTATATAGAGCTATCTACAGCGTTTAGAAAATCTGAAGTTCAGTAAAAAGTGTCGAAAAGCTTTATGATTTACTTTAGCTGAATTAAAAAATGCTAACAGAACAAAACAGGATGATATAGTTTTTTCTATATTTATACTTTGTTAGGATTTCATGAATCAGCTTATGAGGTTTTTAAAACTGTTGCCGATTTAACCAATAGAAAAGAGGCAACAAAGTTGTATGTAATGGAAGGAAAAGCCAAATCACACAAAAATAACTTCATTATAAAAGATATTAGAAAATATAGAGAAAAAAGAGAACAACCGAAGCTTGAGTTGAGTGATTTTGTTAAATCAAAGAACAATAAAAATAAATTTAAAATCGCCAATAAAAGCATTGTAGTATTTAATAAATTAACTGAAAAGGGAAAGGTTTCAGTTTATCTCCCCAGCGAGCACATTGAAAATTATTTAGATAAAATTTCCGACTATATTAATTGGTTGAGTAATTGTCATAATCCAAATTAATCGATTTTTATAATAACGAATGTAATGAAGACAGAGCAAATAAAGATTGGTACGATACATTAGAAGATATAGAACGCAATAATAGTAGAAGATTCAGGGAACATTTTCTGTTCCATTTCAGGTGGAGATGATTTTTATCGAGACCATTTATTGGATATAGAAATAACAAACAGTACAATAACGTCAATGAGTTATAATGGCTAAGAAATAATTATTTAAAGGCAAGTTTGTGCCAGTAAAACTTGAACCAGATTTTATGAAAAAACTAATATTCTTATTATTTCTAACTTTCTACTCATGTAGTCAGAATAAGGAGGATCAATACTTCGATGGTATAGCAGATAACGATGTAAAGCTATCTAAACCTGTAGAGGGTGAATGGCTCTTTACGCATAAAGAAAAAGGACAAAGTTTTGAGCAATTTATAAATTCCAGACATGTAGTTCCAACAAATAATTCTAATATTATTTATATTAGGCCTATTGGGGATTTTACTACTCTGCAAAAGAAGCAAATCGAATTAGTTAGAGAATATCTTGAGATTTTCTTTCAATTAAAAACCAAAACTTTGAAATTCTCTAACGATATAATTCCTAGTTCAGCCAGACGAATTGGATACGAAGATAACGAACAGTTTTTAGCAGGTTATATCTTAGATAGTGTACTTAAAAAAGAAAAACCATTAGATAGAATTGCTTTAATGGCATTAACGGAAATAGATTTATTTCCTAAACCCGAATGGAATTATGTATTTGGGTTAGCATCTTATAGAGATAAAATAGGAGTGAGTTCTATTTATAGATTACAAGATGAGGTGCTAACACCTACTAATTTTGATTTATGTTTATCGCGATTATTAAAAACATGTTCCCATGAAATAGGGCATATGTTCGGATTGTATCATTGTATAGTGGCAGATTGCGTAATGAATGGGACAATTAGTTTGCCAGAAACAGATAACAGCACCATTAGATTATGTTCAGCTTGTCAGAGAAAATTAAATTCGAGTATAAAGTATGATAATAAGAAAAGGTTAGTCGAATTAGAAAAATATTTTGAGAAAGTTAAACTCAACGATGCAACTCAATTAATGAAGAAAGATTTAGAAAAGATTCAATAAAAACTAAATAAAATAACTAGACTAATGTAAACTTGGCGAGTCTGCTACTTTGCATAAGATTTATTTAGTACTAATTTAATATTAAAGGCGTTTATTGCATCCTAAAATAAGATCACCACCAAAAAAAATAAAAAATGAAAACTCCAGCACTAATTCTATCTCTCTTTTTATTGATGAACCTAAATGTAAGTTGTCAATCTAAAAACAAAGAAACTAAGACCGAAACTAAAAAAGAAACTAAAAAAGAAACAGGAAAAGACAAAGAAATTGTTGTTGCCGAGTTTGACAAAATACTCGACAGCTTAAAAGTAAAAGGTTCAATATTGATTTACGATAGTAATAAAAAGACCTATTATTCTAATGATTTTGCTTGGGCAAAAAGAGGAAATATTCCAGCATCAACATTCAAAATCCCTAATTCGATTATTGCCCTTGAGACAGGAGTTGTAAAAAGCGATTCGACAGTTTTTAAGTGGAATGGAGAAAAACGATGGATGAAAGCTTGGGAACAAGATTTAACACTTAAGCAAGCGTTTAAAGTTTCGTGTGTTCCTTGCTATCAGGAAATCGCAAGAAAAGTAGGAGTGAAACGAATGAAAGAATATCTAAAAAAATTAGATTACAATACAATGGCTTTTGATACCCTGACGATTGATAATTTCTGGTTAGAAGGAAAATCTAGAATTTCTCAATTCCAACAGATTGATTTCTTAAAAAGATTGTATTTCTCAGAATTACCGATTTCAAAAAGAACCGAATTGATAATGAAAGATATTATGGTAGTTGAAAAGAAGGATGATTATATCCTAAGAGGAAAAACAGGTTTATCTGTAGATGGGGCTAAACGCAACGGGTGGTTTGTAGGTTACCTTGAAAATAAGGACGGAGTTTACTTTTTTGCAACAAACATAGAACCAACAAAAGAAATCAATCAAGATGATTTTATAGCAGTGCGACTTAATGCAACCAAAGCAGCATTAAAAATTTTGTATAAAAAATAAGTTTTGGTCTTCTTTTTGCTAAATGTTAAGAATTAACAAATGAATTTTAGAAGGGTTTTTTATTTAACAGTATTATTGTTTTGTTAAATAAAATACTACTATTTTAGCGAAAAAAACAGGAAATTAACTAACCACCTTAGCCACATTGAAAAAAGTCCTTAAAATTATTGGTAAAATACTACTTGTATTTGTTGCCTTTATCCTATTGTATGTCATTCTTACTTATTCTGTCTCGAGAATTACAGTTGAAAGAGAGCCAGATACTAAAGAAGAAGTTACGATTTATATCATGACAAATGGTGTTCACACCGATATTGTAGTTCCTACTCGTAACGAATTTATGGACTGGAGTAAAGAGGTAAAGTATGAAAATACAATCTCTAAAGATACAACCTATCAATATCTGGCAATGGGATGGGGAGATAAAGGGTTTTATCTTGAAACTCCAAATTGGTCAGATTTAAAAGCTTCGACTGCACTTAAAGCAGCATCCGGATTAAGTAATACAGCAATACATGCAACCTATTTTTCAAATATAAAAGAAAATGCAACCTGTAAAAAAATTATTATCAGTAAGGAACAATACGTTCGTTTGGTTGATTATATAAAAAATAGTTTCAAGAAAGACGAAAAGGGGGGATTGATGCACATCAAAACAGATCAGAATTACGGTAAAAGAGATGCTTTCTATGAAGGAACTGGAAGTTATAGCTTGCTTCATACTTGCAATACTTGGGCAAATAATGCGCTAAAAGCAAGTGGGCAAAAGTGTTGTTTTTGGACACCAATAGACTCAGCAATTTTTGCGAAATACGAAAATAAATAAAATGAAATCAGCCACAAAAAAGAATATAGAGAAAATAATAGGAGGATTATTTCTGATGATTATAAATACTATAATCTGGATATTAATTGCTGAATTCAATTTGATAAATAAAGATAGAATTGTTGGTGTTTCATTAGGAATTATAGTTCTAGGTTTTTTGTTTTTTTACTTTCGGTTTATAAAGTTTTATAAAAGTTTAATGAATGTTAATGACATTATTAAAACAAAAAAAGAAGAGAAAAAAGATAAAAGGTTTTTAATGATCTTTGGAATAGAAGCATTAGGTGTTTTTCTGATAAAGAATATTTTAATGAATATAAATCATAATGAATTGTTTATTCCATTTTTTGCATTGATTGTTGGATTACACTTTTTTCCGCTGGGAAAATTATTCAATAGAAAATTTGACTTTTATATTGGGGCATGGACATCTGTAATTGCAATCATCGGTATTTATATAATAATTCAAAAAATTACGACAGTAAGTCTGGCCAACGTAATTGTTAGTATTGGTTGCGCATTAGCAACTATTTGTTATGGAATAAAAATGATTATTGAAGGCCAAAAAATAATCGCAAATAATAAAATTATCAGTAAAAATAAATTAACTAATCTAACCTAAAATTGAATTAAAAAATGGTACAAAAAACGTCGAATGCATTTGTTGCAGCATCATGGATTGCTATGGGAGCAGGAATAATAGGTTATCTGGTAGGACTTGCTAGAGCTGAAATGTTATTAAATGAAAAAGGATATTACTTTACAGTTTTAATGTTTGGATTGTTTGCTGTAATTTCATTGCAAAAAAGTGTGCGAGATAGATTAGAAGGGCTTCCTGTTACTGATATTTATTATGGAATTTGCTGGTTTGGAACAATTCTGTCAATTGCTTTGTTAACAATTGGACTTTGGAATGCTACTATTCTGCCTAGCGAAAAAGGATTTTATGCTTTTGCATTTTTATTAGGGATATTTGGAGCAATTGCAGTTCAAAAAAATACCAGAGATAATTTAGCTATTAAAGAATAAAAAAATACTTTTACAATAACGGTTTCAAACGATTTGAGTCACAGGCTTATTTTATAATCGTTTGAAACCGTTTTGCTTTGGCGTAAGCTTGAAAATCAGGAAAAGAATTAGATATGAAAAAAATTGGGCTTGTTGGAGGTATTAGTTGGGTTTCGACAATAGACTATTATCGTTTTATAAATGAAGGAATAAATGACAAATTAGGAGGGGCTTAATTTTGCAGAGTGTATTATTTATTCTTTAAATTTTGATGATTTCCAAAGAAATAATACAGCCAATAACTGGGATGTAACATTCGAACTAATAACTAATGCATGTAAAAGTCTAGAGAAAAGCGGAGCTGAAGCAATAGTTTTATGTGCAAATACGGCACATGCAGTAGTAGAAAGAGTCGAAAAAGAAATCTCCCTGCCTATCATTCATATTGCAACAGCTACAGCAAAAGAAATAAATAAGAAAGGATTGAAAAAAGTTGGATTGCTCGGTACAAAATTCACTATGGAAATGGATTTTTATAAAGACAAACTTGCCGAATATAATATTGAGGCAATTGTCCCTTTCCTTCAGGATGAACGTGATTATATTCAGAAAACATTAAAAGAAGAATTAGGAAGAGGAATAATCAATGAGCAGACCAAAAGAGCTTATATTATGGTAATTAATAAATTAATCGAAAATGGAGCCGAAGGAATTATTCTTGGCTGTACCGAAATACCAATGCTTATAAGTCAGGAAGATATTTCAGTTCCAGTGTTTGATACAACAAAAATTCATTCAGATGCAGCTGTGAAATTTGCATTGTCATTAGATTAAAGAATTATACAATGGCTGATACTAAGAAAAAAATATTTGCTATCTCCGGAAGTACAAGAAAGAATTCGAGCAATTTTAAAATTTTAAAATTTATTTTAGAGCATATAAAAAATGAGTTTGAGGTGGAGATATTCGAGGATTTAGCAAGTATTCCTCATTTTAATCCAGATTTGGATGATGAAAAAACACCAGAATCAATAACTAGTTTGAGAAATAAAATTGCAGCTGCATCTGGCGTAATAATTTGTACACCAGAATATGTTTTTAGTTTGCCGGGAAGTTTAAAAAATGTATTAGAGTGGTGCGTTTCGACAACTGTTTTTTCGAATAAAAAAGTGGGCTTAATAACGGCTTCGGCATCAGGAGAAATGGGACACGAACAATTAAGCTTAATAATGAAAACCATTGAAGCTAAATTTGATGAAGAAACACAACTTTTGATACAAGGAATTAGAGGGAAATTAGATTCTGATGGGAATATTATTGATGAAAAAACATTGGTAAATCTTGTAGCCTTCATTAGGAATTTTGAAAAACAAATAGAGTAGTTGAAATTAAATATAAGCAATGAAACTATCAAGAAGAAACTTTATAATTAATACTAGTTTGGCAACTGCGACAGTTTGTTTAGTTCCGTCATTGGCTTTTGTTTCCAATAAAAAAACAATTGGATTACAGCTATATACTTTAAGGGATGTGTTGCCCAAAGATGTGAAGGGAACTCTGGAGAAAGTAGCGCAAGCTGGATATACTGAAGTTGAATTATATGGATTCTCAATTAAAGATCAATTTTGGGGATTGTCAGCTCAAGAGTTAAAGCAATTACTAGACAGAAATGGATTAAAAGCCGTGAGTGGTCATTACGGATTAGGGACGTATTTGTCTGACGGGAATACTACAGAACTTGAAGCCGCAATAAAAGCCGCTAAAGTTTTAGAAAGCGAGTATATAACAGTTCCCTGGTTGGATGATACGTTAAGAAAAAGCGCCGATGATTATAAAAAGATAGCTTCGTTACTAAACAAAGCTGGTAAAATATGTAAAGAGGCAGGATTAAAATTAGCGTATCATAATCATGATTTCGAATTTAAGAAATATGGAGATACAACAGGTTATGAGATTTTATTAAAAGAGACCGACAAAAAATTAGTCTATTTTGAAATGGATTTATATTGGATAGTGTACTCGAAAATTAATCCGATAGCCTTGTTTAAACAAAATCAGGGACGTTTTACCATGTGGCATATAAAAGACATGGATAAAAATAATGTAACTTTAAATACAGAGATTGGTTCAGGTAGTATAGATTTCAAATCTATTTTTGCAGAAGCAAAACTTTCAGGGATGAAACATTTCTTCGTAGAGCAAGAAACTAATTATAAACCAGATGAAATTCAGTCAATAAAAACAAGCTGTGAATTTATAGCAAAAGAAATAATCTAGGCTTCAGAATTAGAGAAGGTTAAACCTTGGTTGAATTGCTTTTGGGGATTTTATGTTTTTTTTAAAGTTTTGTTAAAGATTAGAATAGTATTTTTGCAAAATGAATTTATCCAAAACTAGTGTCATGTTTATGGCAGTTTGCACTGGACTTATAGTTGCAAACCTTTATTATTGTCAGCCTTTAATTGTTTTAATTGCCAATGAATTTAAGATACCCGAAGCTGATGCGGGAACAATAACTTATCTTACTCAAGCAGGTTATGCTATCGGTCTTTTCTTTATGGTGCCACTTGGCGATAAAATAGAGCGTAAAAAGCAAATTTTGATTACCACACTCGCAACAGTAGTTGCCTTGGTTATTGCAGCTACAGCCCAAAGTTTTTTAGTTCTAGAAATTGCATCGCTTCTTATCGGAATCACCTCCATAGTTCCTCAGTTAATTTTGCCTTTGGCAGCTTCTTTAAGTGAACCTAGCCAGCGAGGTAAAGTTGTGGGAACGATTATGAGCGGTTTGCTTGTTGGAATTTTATTATCTAGAACTTTAAGCGGAATTATAGGTGATCTTTGGGGTTGGCGATCGATGTTCTGGATTGCTGCCGGAATATGTTTGCTAATGTTTTTTGTTATGCAAAGACAATTCCCATACAATAAACCAGTATTTCATGGTTCATACGGACAATTATTGCAATCGCTTTTTACACTTATAAAAACACAGCCTTTATTACGAGAAGCAACAATAATCAATGCATTTTGTTTTGCACAGTTTGGGGCTTTCTGGACAACAATGGTATTATTGTTATCAGACGCTCCGTTTCACTTTAGCAGTTCAACGATAGGTCTTTTTGGGATAGTTGGAGCCACAGGAGCTTTAGCAGCTCCATTAGTTGGAAGATTAGGAGATAAAGGAAACTCAAGAATAGCTGTAGGATATGGTTGTTTATTGATGTTAATTAGTTTTATTATTTTTTATTTTTCAGGAAGTAGTATAGTAGGAATTATTATCGGAATTGTTTGTATAGATATTGGGATTCAAGGAGTCCATATATCTAATCAAACAAGAGTTTATTCGTTATTGCCAGAAGCTAGAAATAGATTAAATACAGTATTTATGTCATTTAGCTTTTTAGGAACAGCGGCAGGTTCAGCTTACGGATTGTTTTTATGGAAATTAGGAGGATGGCATGCTGTAACTATAGGATGTGCTGTTTTAGCATTATTGGCATTAACAGTTTATGGATTAACATATAAAAAAGCGAGTTCGAAAGGATAAGATTTTAAGATGAAAAAAATAGTGGTTTTTGTTAGTTTTCTTTTATTAAGCCAACTCTGTTTAAGCTGTAAAAAGACGCTTACTAATGAGCAGATAAAAGGGTATTTTTGGAAATGTGGAGAACCTTGCGGATTGGGAGACGTTATAGTATTTAATGAAAATACACTTCTAGAAACGATACCATATTTCTCAAGGAAATTCCCTATGCGAAAATTGTAAAGAGAACCAACAAATTTGACGAGGATACTAAAATATCGGTTATCAATCTTGAAAACCCAGTTATTAAAGATACTTGTGTTTTTCACGCAAAATGATATAGAATTAATTCGTAAATTTGCACATCAATAAAAAATATATACAATGGAAAACGGAATATACGCTAAATTCAATACCACTAAAGGTTCGATTTTAGTAAAATTAGCTCACGATTTAACACCTGGAACAGTTGGTAACTTCGTTGGATTAGCAGAAGGAAATTTAGAAAATAAAATTAAGCCACAAGGAAATAAATTTTACGACGGATTAAAATTTCACCGTGTAATTCCTGATTTCATGATTCAAGGTGGATGTCCACAAGGAACAGGAACAGGTGGTCCTGGTTATAAATTTGATGATGAATTTCATCCAAGTTTAAAACATGATCGTCCTGGAGTTTTGGCAATGGCAAATTCTGGACCTGGAACAAATGGTTCTCAATTTTACATTACACACGTTCCTACAAGCTGGTTAGACGGGAAACATACTGTTTTTGGTCACGTTGTAGAAGGTCAGGATATCGTTGATTCAATTGCTCAAGGAGATGATTTAACTAGCGTTGAAATTGTAAGAGTAGGAGAAGAAGCTGAGAAATGGAATGCTATCGAAGCTTTTATCACTTTTAAAGGAGAACGTAACAAGCGTGATGCAGCTATGAAAGCTGAAGCTGAAGCTGCAATAGAAAAATTGGCAGCAGGTTTTGAAAAAACAGAAAGTGGTTTACGTTACCAATTTATCCAGAGAGGTGATGGGAAAAAAGCTGAAAATGGAAAAACAGTTGCTGTTCACTATGAAGGGTCATTAGATAACGGTAAAGTATTTGATTCTTCTTATCCAAGAAAAAAACCAATTGAATTTAGACTAGGACAAGGTCAGGTTATTGAAGGATGGGATGAAGGAATTGCTTTATTGAAAGTTGGAGACAAAGCACGTTTCGTGATTCCATCTCATTTAGGGTATGGACCATCTGGAGCAGGAGGAGTAATTCCGCCAAACGCAAATTTAATTTTTGACGTTGAATTAATGGACGTTAAGTAATATAGAAACATATAAAATTATATTTTATAAGATTTGAATCCCAAAGCGAGAGCTTTTGGGATTTTTTATATTTACTTAAAAAATAAAATCAAGAATATTGACTGTAGTAGCTTTGGCCGTGATTGTGTTTTCGTGTGCTATTAAAAAAGAAGCTCTTAAAGTTGTGGCAATTGTAGAGCTATCAAAATCTGTAGAATCTGTTCCAGCAGTAGCTTCAGGACTGAATCTATATGATAATAATTGTGGAGGTTGTCATAAGCTATACAAGCCTACTGCGTTTTTAAAAGAAGATTGGAAACCTATTCTAGTAAGTATGCAAATGAAAGCACATCTTGATGATGCACAAATGGCTTCGATTTCAGATTATATTACTTCAAAGTTGTAAAAGCATTTATATAATCAGTATTATAAAACTATTCGGTCAGATATCTGGATAGTTTTTTTGTTTTGAATCAGACATAAAAAAACACCTTCACGAGTGAGGTGTTTAAAAAATTATTGATTGCTTACAGGCAGTGCATTAGATACAGCAATTATTTTTAAAGTTTTTATTCCAGCAGGTAATTCCCAATCAACTTCGTCATTTTCTTTAAAGCCTATTATAGCAACACTTAAAGGAGCTAGAATAGAAATCCTTCCTTCTTTTACGTCAGCATTTGAAGGTAAAACAATTTGAATCTTCATTTGTTTCTTTGCTTTAACGTCTTCAATGGTAACGTGTGAATTAATTCTTACAATCGAATTGTCTAGTGTGTCTCCTTTGCTAATAATAGCTCGATCTAATTCTTGAGCAAGTTGACCAGCTTCTTTAGAGTTTGTTGAGTTTTTACTCTTTAAAATTAATTCCCTTAAGAGTTGATAATCTGTTGTACAGAAAGTAGGTGTAGGTTTCATATCTATTGTGTTTTTTATTTGAATGAAATTTTTATTTTAGGCAATCTCAAAAGCCTTGTATTTGTTTTAAATTGAAATACAGATTAAATTTATATTGTAAATGCGAAATTTGTAAAACTGTAAAATGAGGGTAAATTGTATGTTCTAACATAAAGAAAAATCTTTATAAGTAAAACAAATAATTAAATTTTAAAGTGTAATCCTCCGCCTGAAAGAAAAAATTGAAATAGACGGAGGCCTAATTAACGAAGGCCTTGGTGTGCGAATTTAATACAACGACACGTGGTTTTCTTGTAAAAGAAAACAACAACGAAATAACCGTCAATTGTATAATGCTCAACATGAGGATGATTTATTATGATTTGCAAAGTTAATCAAAGTTAATCAATCTTTTTTAATCAATGGACTTTATTTCCATTTAATATTGCAACCCATGCTAGGTTTCTGCGGGTTTTTGATATTTCGGTTGTAAATTAAGGAATCTATAGCGTTTCTTATGTCACTTCCGCTAAGGGTTATTCCGTTGCCAGGTCTTGAATCATCAAGTTGTCCTCGGTAAAATAATTTATCCTGATTATCAAATAAGAAAAAATCAGGAGTACACGCTGCGTCGTAAGCTTTGGCTACTTCTTGGCTCTCATCATATAGATATGGGAAATCTATTTTATGAGTAAATGCAAACTCGGTCATTAGTTCAGGGCTATCTTCTGAATATTTTGTTACGTCATTACTAGAAATAGCAACGACTCCTATTCCTTGTACGCGATAATCATTAGCAATCATAGCAATTTCTTCTATTACATGTAATACATATGGGCAATGATTGCATATAAACATAACAAGAGTTCCTTTTGTGCCCTTTATGTCATCATAAGAATATTCAAAATTAGAATTAGTATCTTTTAATTTAAATTGCGGAGCCAAAGTACCAAGAGGTAACATGTTTGAAAGAGTCTTTGCCATTTTTTATAAGTAAATTGATTATTCAAATTTAACTTTAAAAATCTGCATAAGAGAGTATAATTACAAAAAAAATATCCAAAGAAGCTTTCGTGTAAATGAATAGCACTCTTTGGATATTTATAAGTGATTTATGAATTTATAAAATTTAGTAAATCTGAATTTAGTCTATCTCTTTCTGTGTAAAATAAACCATGTGGGGCGCCTTCATAAATAATATATGTATTATCATTAATTGCTTCGGCTGCCTTTTTAGAGGTGAGTTCAATAGGAACTATTTTATCGGCATCACCATGAATAATTAAGGTAGGTACTTTTATGGAGTCAAGTTCATCTCTAAAATCAGTTGTCGAAAAGGATTCAGCACATTTTAATGTAGCTCTTGGAGAAGCAAAAGAACATAACATTCTGTAATATTCCAATAACACAGTGCTTAATGGGCGGTTAATGATTGTAACTCCAAAAAATGTTTTTCCAAAATTATCTAAAAATTCTATTCTGTCCTCTTTGATGGCGTTTGCTGTTGCGTCACTTTTTTCTTTTGGGCGGCCTTCTGGATTATCATCGGTTTTTGGTAAATAAGGTATAATTGACGAAATTAGAGCTGCTTTCGTAACACCTTTTCCGCCATGACGGCTGAAATAACGAACTACTTCGCCGCCACCCATAGAAAAACCTACCAGAGTCGCATCTTCTAATTCTAGTTGTTCGATAATTTCTTTTAAGTCATCGGTTAAGCTATCATAGTCATATCCGTCCCAAGGTTGTGAAGATTTACCAAAACCACGACGATCATAGGCAATTACTCTAAAATTATTTTGAACTAAGAAGTCAATTTGATATTCCCACATTTCATTAGAAAGAGGCCAGCCATGAATAAGTATAACGGGTTTTCCTTGTCCATAATCTTTTACATATAGTTTTACATTTGATGCTGTTTCTATATATTTGTCTGTAGATGGTTGCAATAAGTCAAACTTAGAATCTCTTAGAGATTGGTTAGTATTAATTTGAAGATTTTCCATTTTTTTATTTTTTAATTAAAGGGTGTTAAACTACTTCTGTATAAGTAAAAGTAAAGGCTATAAAAAAATATACGTTATATAATTAACTGCAATGCTTACAATATTAATAGGTTGCGAAATAATAATTTAGTAAAAATAAAATATGGATTTAACTTGGTCAGAATTTGAAAGAGTAGAAATGAGAGTGGGAACAATTATACAAGTAGATGATTTTCCAGAGGCGCGTAAGCCAGCTTTTCAACTTACGATTGATTTTGGAAATGAAATTGGAATTCGTAAATCATCGGCACAAATTACAAAGCGTTATACAAGACATGAATTAAAAGACAGGCAGATTGTCGGTGTAGTCAATTTTCCTAGAAAGCAAATAGGGAAATTTATGAGCGAATGCCTAGTGATTGGAGCAGTAGGCGAAGAAGGCGATGTTATTCTATTGGCGCCCGATTTTAAAATCGAAAATGGGTTACGAATAGGGTAATTAGTTTACTGTCGCAGTTTTAGTTTGCGGTAAATCAAGCTGATATTGTAGGTGTAGAATGTAAACTGAGACTGAGTGCTGTGACTAAAATTTTTATTTCAAGTCAATCTTCGTGATCAATTGCCTTAATATTTCTTGTCCTTCCTCCCAGTATTTTAAATCCGAGTCGGAATTGATATGTCCTTTTCGTCCAATATTTACAAAGTCACTGCCCCACATCTTCGCAAAATATTCTTTCCTTTCAAAGGATGCATAAGGATCATTTTCACTAGCTACAACTATTGAAGGAAATGGTAATTTGATAATGGGCATAGGAGAAAAATTTCGTATGCATTCAGGAGTGTGTTGAGGGGAGTCTACATCTGCAGGGGCTACTAATAAAGCTCCAATGATATTTTTGTTGGTGTTAGATATTGTCCAGTGTAATACCAAAGAAACGGCTAGGCTATGAGCAACTAAAATAGTTGGCTTGTTTAGTTTAGAAATTTCTTCGTTCAATCTCTTAATCCATTCCTCACGAATAGGTTCGTCCCAATTGTCTTGAGCTAAACGAATTGAATTTTTAAATTTCTCATTCCAATAAGTTTGCCAGTGTTTATCACCAGAATTTCCTAAACCAGGTAATATTAATAAATTTGCTTCCATTGTTGGTATTTTGAAATTTAAGAGATATAAAAAAAGTCCAAAAATTGACTAGATTTTGGACTTTCTACTTCTTAACAGTAAATTGATTAGATGTCGTCAAAATCAATATCTGTAAAACTCGACCTGTGAGATACTTGTTCTTCTTTATCAGAACTGTATTCTTTCTTGAAATCCTTCTGATGTCTTTCAGAGATTACTTCCTCTCCTTTGTGGTTTAAAACATAAGAAGTCATTTCTCCTAAAATTTCAGCAAAAGCACTAAAATCTTCTTTATACAAGTAAATCTTATGTTTCTTAAAATGGAAAGAACCATCTTCTTCTGTGAATTTTTTGCTTTCGGTAATCGTGATATAGTAATCGTCTGCTTTTGTAGCTCTTACATCAAAGAAATAGGTTCTTCTTCCTGCTCGCAGTACTTTAGAAAAAATCTCTTCTTTTTCTAACATGTCATTTTCTCTCATAATCCGTTCTATCGATTTTTTTATTTAATAGCAATCAAAAATCTTAAAAAAATATCTATTATACAACAATTAAAGTAATTCTTTTTCGGAAAGTTGTTTTAAATATAATGCTGAATAATACCCTTCTTGATTTATCAATTGATTATGAGAACCTTGTTGGATGATTTTTCCTTCTTCAAGTATAATAATTCGATCTGCGTTTTTGGCAGATGACACTCGATGGCTAACAATTATGGTAGTTTTGTCTTTGCAAATTTCAAATAAGTTATTTAAAATGGTTTCTTCAGTCTCAGTGTCTACAGCAGATAAACAGTCATCAAAAAGTAAAATAGAGGGGTTTTTTATGATTGCTCTAGCGATTGAAACACGTTGTTTTTGCCCACCAGAAAGAGTGATTCCTCTTTCTCCTAAGACAGTGTCGTACTGCTTGTTAAAGCTAATAATGTTGTCATGAACAACAGCATTTTTTGCAGCTTCGATAACTTCTTCATCAGTTGCATTTTGATTACCAAACTTAATATTGTTCTTAATGCTGTCAGAGAATAAAAAAGCATCTTGAGGTACAATACCAATATTGTTGCGTAAATCGTTGAGGTTTAATTTGCTTATTTCAATTCCATCTATGGTGATTTGTCCTTGTGAAACATCGTACAAGCGAGATATTAAAGATAATATAGTTGATTTTCCAGAACCAGTTTTGCCTAAAATAGCCAAAGTTTCGCCTTTTTTTACTGTAAAAGTAACATCATTAAGCGCCGTTATATTAGTGTCTTCATAAGTATAGGTTACATTCTCAAAAGAAATTGTCCCTTCGATAGTAGAGTGGTTTGGATTATTGTTTTTAATTTCAGGTTCAATTTTCAAGAACTCATTAAGTCTTTTTTGAGATGCTTCGGCTTCTTGTACCATTGAAGAAACCCAGCCAAGTGAAGCAACTGGCCACGTAAGCATATTTACATATAAAATAAACTCAGCTATTGTTCCAAGACTTTTAATACTTCCGTTAATGTACATTACACCACCAAAATAAATTACTACAAGGTTACTTATTCCTATTAAAGCAATCATTAGTGGACCAAATAAAGATTGTACCTTGGCAAGGTTCAAGCTTTTACTTTTGCTTTCATTTGCTAGATCAATCATATTATTTTGATGTTGATTTTCTAATGAATAAGCCTTAATAACTCGAATTCCTGAAAATATTTCTTGTGTAAAGCTTGAAACTTTTGATAAATATTGTTGAAAAATGGTGCTTCGCTTATTTATTTCAGTACTTAATTTAAAAATGCAATATGATAATATCGGTAATGGTAATATGGTATATAAGGTTAAAAGTGGCGAAACATTATACATATATATGATTACGATAGCAAATCGAATAAATGTGTTAATGGTGTACATTACAGCTGGACCTACATACATGCGTACTTTAGACACGTCTTCACTAATACGGTTCATTAAATCTCCAGTACGATTTTGTTTGTAAAAGTTTTGAGAAAGGTTTTCGTATTGTTGAAAAACTTCATTTTTTAAGTCAAATTCAATATGGCGAGACATCACAATTAAGGTCTGTCTCATTAAAAAAGTAAGGAAACCAGCAACAATAGTTGTGGCAATTATTAGTAAAACATTGTGTACTAGTCCATCTCGGTAAAAAGATAATACTACCTCTGATGCTTTTTCAGATTTTGGCAGTTTGTCAAACTTTTCAATAGCGCTTAATGATTTACTTATCAGTTTAGGAGTAAATAGCGAAAATATTTGTGCGATTATTGTTATGAAAATCCCTAAGGAAAAACTGTATTTGTATTTAATAAAATATTTGTTTAAATAACGTAATTCTTTCATTTTTTTATGATATTCTGTGTTGAAATGAGCTTGTTTTGATGAATATTGTTGGTTTTGGACAATGTTCAATATGTTTTTTAGAAAATATTCAATTACTGGATTGTTATTTTTTAATTAAAAAAATGCTGTATGTATATTTTTTGTATAAATTTGAAATGTCTTTTTGACAAATTCGTAATTTTAACTAACAAAAATTATTTGCTATGAATGCAGCTTTTGCAACTGGAAAGGAACTTCAAAAAATGGATCCCGTTTTTGGTCAACTATCATTTGATGATCACGAACAAATTGTATTTTGTAATGACAAAGATACAGGTTTAAAAGCAATTATTGGTATTCATAATTCAGTTATGGGACCTGCTTTAGGAGGAACAAGGATGTTTAATTATGCTAACGAATGGGAAGCATTAAACGATGTTTTACGTCTTTCTAGAGGTATGACATATAAATCAGCAATTACAGGATTGAATATTGGTGGAGGTAAAGCCGTTATTATTGGAGATGCTAAAACTCAAAAAACACCTGAATTGATGCGTAAGTTTGGAGAATTTGTACATTCTTTAAGCGGAAGATATATTACAGCAGAAGATGTTGGAATGGAAACCAGAGATATGGATATCGTAAGAGATGTTACTCCTTATGTAACAGGAATTTCTGAAGAAAGAGGTGGCTCAGGTAACCCGTCGCCGGTTACTGCTTACGGAGTGTTTTTAGGAATGAAAGCAGCTGTAAAACAACAATTCGGTTCAGATAATTTAGCGGGTAAAAAAGTATTGGTACAAGGAATTGGACATGTTGGAGAGGCTTTGGTAGATTATTTAACTAAAGAAGGTGCAATAGTTACGATTACAGATATCAATGAAGAAAAATTATATGAAGTAGCTGCAAAATACGGTGCTACAATTTTTGCAGGAGATGATTTATACAGTGCAGATGTTGATGTTTATGCACCATGTGCAATGGGGGCAACATTAAATGACGCAACTGTAAATAAAATAAAAGCTAAAGTTATTGCTGGTGCAGCAAATAATCAATTGGCAAATGAAAATGTTCATGGTTTAATATTAAAAGAAAGAGGAATTTTATGCTCCAGATTTCTTGATTAATGCTGGTGGAATTATTAATGTTTATGCAGAATTAGAGCATTATGATAAAGCAGAAATCATGCGTAAAACAGAAAATATCTACAATACAACACTTGAGATTTTTGATTATGCTATTAAAAATGGTATGACTACACATCAAGCTGCATTAACGATTGCTCAAAATCGTATCGATTTAAGAAAAATCGAGAATAGTAAAAAATAAAAAGCATTTAGTTTTTAGTCTCAGTTTTTCAGTCTCCGTTCTTAATTGTAAACGGAGACTGAAGCTGAGGCTTTTTTATGTGGTAAAATGTAGCTCTTTTTTTTACAGCTGTAAATGGTGATTGAGGCTCGAAATTATTCTTAAATAAACTAAACATAAATTTTATTATCAGGCATGAAATTCTTATTTTTGCAAACTAATTTTTAAATGTTCTTACAAGGTGGTAAATAGAAGACACATACGCGTTAAAGTAATGCAGTCCATTTATGCGATGCATCAAAACGGTTCTGATAATCTTGAAAAAGAAGAGAAATTTCTTTTTTATAGTATTGATAATATTCAGGATTTATATCTTGTGATGGTTTCTTCGTTAATTGAAATTTGTAAAAAAGAGACTGTCTATTTACACTTATCAAGCAAAAAACATCTTGCGACTCCTCAAGAGCGTAATCCAAACGAAAAATTTATTAAGAATGCCATTTTTCAGATTCTTGCTGAAAATAATTCGCTTAGTATAGCATTAGAGAATCGTAAAATTAATAATTGGACATTAAATGACGATTATATTATACTACTTCTTAATGATATCAAAGCAAGTAAGCAGTATGCAAAATACATGAGTAATGCAGTAAATACGTTTGAAGAAGACAAACAGTTTATTGTTGATTTATTTACTGAAGTGATCGTTCCTAATGAAAAATTATATGAGTATCTAGAAGACGATAAGCTTACTTGGGTAGATGATATTCCTGTAGTAAATACACATATCATCAAACAATTAAAAGCGATTACAGCTGGAGAAAATGATAATTTTAGAGTTCCAAAATTGTATAAAGACAATGAGGATAGAGATTTTGTAAAAGACTTGTTTAGAAAGACAGTTTTAAATGAATCGGAATTTGCTAAAGAATATGTAGATAAAACGCCAAATTGGGATAGTGATCGTATTAGGTGCTGCCTCCCTAACAACAGGAGCATGTATTAACCTTAGCAATACGTAATCTGAATCAGTGAAACATAAACA
>NZ_JBXBAV010000071.1:0-7712 GCF_056783245.1 Flavobacterium sp. TC780
ACCATTTGCTAAGGTTAATACATGCTCCTGTTGTTAGGGAGGCAGCACCTATTATTGCATACAAAATGTAAATCAAGCGGCGCTGGATATTTTAGGATATGATGCCGCGCAAATGCTTAAAAGGCCAATTCGAAGTTTTCTAAAGAATGAGTTCGGGAATATGTCAGATCAGGAGAGAACGACGATGGTAGAGCGACTCGTATTAGGTGAAATCATTACCCTACATTTTATCACCAGTAAAATGCTCGTAGTGAGTGCCGAGTGCTCCGTATCCAGATTTTCACAGGGAAAGGCTATGCTCTTGAGTTTCGTTGCTCCTTACTTCCAATTCCTAGGGCATACTGCGGAAACATTTGATGAAAAATTTAGTAGATATTCCGGTTTCCGCAAAACCGATGCCCGTCTGATGCAACGGGTTTACGATTACATATTAGTGAATTTAGCCAGCCCATTGCCATTGATAAAGGAGTTGGCAAGGAAATTCGGAACTAATGATTGTAAACTTAAAGATGGTTTTAAACATTTTTTCCATACCACTATCTATCATTTTTATACTGAAGAACGGCTTAAACGTGCTTATATCATGATTGAACAAACCGATATTCCTTTAAAAAATATCTCCTCTATGAATGGTTTTAATGATTATCCCAATTTCTCTAAATCATTTAAAAAACGCTATGGAGTTTCTCCAAAAGAACTCTCGAGTGGTAAAACGGGAATCTCTTAAATAAAAAATAAACTTAATCCGTTTTAGACAATTGTCCCTCCCGATACGACAATTGTTATTGTTTTGAAATTCAGAAATTTACATAACGAATTAAAATCGATATGTTATGAGACTGAATATCAACCTACGAACCACATTTTTAGAGATGACTTGTCTACTTTATATAATGTTATTTGTTTATGCGGCTACTAATAAATTATTGGATTTTGAGAATTTCAAAGTAGAATTGGGGCAATCTCCTTTATTAAGCGCATTTGCCCATTGGATCTCCTGGACTGTACTGATTGTGGAGTTCACCATTGCAATATTACTTCTTTTTCCCAAAACACGCATCAAAGCACTGTATGCCGGATTTTGTTTGATGACCATGTTTACTGCCTACATTTTTATCATGCTCAATTACAGTTCCTATCTTCCTTGCTCCTGTGGAGGCATATTGGAAAAAATGAGTTGGCAGGAACACCTGATATTTAATTTCGCCTTTGTAATATTGGCTGGATTCGCACTCTGGTTAAATCATACTCCAAATAATTCAAGGCGAAAAATTACAAGAGCTATTTCATATCCTATGCAATTATCATTAGCTTTCTTATGCAGTGGCGTTGTTGTACTACTTTTATTTCTCTCTTCAGAGGAAATCATGCATCATCAGAATCCTTTTATCCGCCGCTATCCGCATCATCCAGTTACATTGAAATATACTCTAGATCTAAAATACAACTCCTATTATTTTGCAGGAGCCGGCGATGAAAAATTATATCTTGGTAACTCTACAGTTCCATTATACCTATTATCAATTGATTCCAGGTTAAAGCAACAAAAAATGAGAGCTACACTTGACCGCAAGAGCTTTGCTTTTAAATCATTTAGAATGGTTGTTCGCCCTCCATTTTTCTACATAATTGATGGTAGGGTTCCTGCTATATTTAGTGGTAGGATTACCAATTGGAAAGCCAAATTACAAGAACCTAGGCCTCCATATTTTGGTACTGCCGTACCGATAGATAGTAGCACTATTGTTTTTAGAGGGATTAGTAAAACCAATAGTAATAACATTCTTGGTTTATTTACCGCTGGAAGCCAATCAAAAATCAGGATGGCACCAGAATTATTACAAAAGCAAATCGATGGCGTTTTTGATTCCGATGGAATGTTGCATTACAGCCCCGAAATTAAACGCATTATTTATGTCTATAGTTATAGAAACGAGTATATAATAGCAAACGAAAATGGGATACTTGACTATCGAGGCAATACAATTGATACAATATCTCGAGCACAAATAAAAATAGCTTATTTAAAAGAAAAAACAGAACAAACAATGGCGATACCAACCCTAACTGTAAATGGGAACAGCAGTGTATATGGGCACCTTCTTTTTGTGAATTCGAATGTTCCTGTCGCTATGAAAATGAAAAAGCATGGAAACAATCATCGGTGATTGATGTATATGATCTTAACAAAAAAGCCTATTTGTTTAGCTTTCATATTTATGGAATCGATGGCAAAAAGCTTCGAAATTTTCTAGTTACATCAAACTATGTGTATGCCCTTATCGATACTAAACTAGTCGTTTATCAGATAAACGATAAACTAAAAAATGAAATGAAATGAAACGTGTGGAAGAAAAAACTTTCTGACGCATACAATAATATACTAGCGCTAAGTATCAGGAATTAGATCGAACACCTGTAGAAAAAAGTAGATCATGATTAACCTTTAAATTATAATATTATGAAAACAATAAATTTAAAAAAAATGATGCCTGTTGCAGTTTTTGTACTGGCCCTTTCTGGTGCATTTCTAACCACATCGATGCAAAGTGACACTAAAGTACTTGATCAAATAGACGGTTTTGTGACTTTGCCAAATGCCCCTAAACCTTGTAGTATTGAAGTAGAGTGCAGTGATGAAGAAGGTCCTCTTTGTCGTCGTTTTGGTACTTTTGGCCCTCAAGCGTTTGGAAAAGATAGTCCAACGAGTTGTCCTGTGGAAGTTTATCGCCCTGATTGATTTTTTAATTGTTATTAAAAAGTACAATGCAGTTCTTTTGTGGAACTGCATTGTCATTTATATAAGTCACTATTGGAGACCTGCTTTTATCCATGATACTGACCGTTCGTCTTTTAGATGATAGTCGAACCAGTCATGCAGTCGAATAGAAAGATCTTTTTGATTCTTTTTACTATTAAGATTATGTCCTTCATTAGGATAGAGTAACATAATATGTTTCTTTTCTAAACGACGCAAAGCTAAATAAAATTCAATACTTTGGCTCCAATTCATCTGCATGTCATTACCTCCAGTCCAAGAGAGTAAAGGTGTTGTGATATTCTCTACATGAGCAATAGGTGAATTTCTATCGTAGCCTATCCTATCCTCAAATAATGATTTCCCCATACGCCATTGTTGGCTCTCGAAACGCCACATATCTGGTCTACCATTATTCCATCCAACTGTAAGATAGAAACTAGTTAAATCTGATGCGGCACTACCAGCTACAGCAGCAGCAAATAGATTTGTTTGTGTAATAATAAAATTTGTTTGATAACCTCCGAAAGAGTGACCAATAAGCCCAATTTTATTTCGTAAAACAAGTCCTCGTCCTATCACTTCATTTGTTGCTGAAACAACACAGTCTGTTGCAGATACCCCAGGATCACCAATTTTATATGAAATGTCTGGTGCTAGTACAAAATAGCCCTGAGTTGTAAAAGTGGATATATTAAATAACCCATCTCCAGTGAACTCAGATGGATTGATATAATTATGAACATCTTTGGAAGACTTTTCGTAAATATATACAATCATTGGGTATTTTTTTTTGCTGTATAGTCAGCAGGATAATACAGTGCTCCTTGCAAAGATTCACCTTTTCTGTTTTTGTATTGAATCAGTTCTGATTTTCCCCAATAAAAATGTTGTTGCTGCGGGTTACTATGTACCAATACTCTAGATTCATTTTGCTTATCATTTAATAACATTAAACGTGGAGAAAAATCATAACGTTCTTCAGTATACATGAACGTATTTCCATTTTCAGACTGGATTAAATGAGCCAGATGTGCATTGTTGGTAAATACTAGTTTTTTATTAGATTGGAATGTCCATTTATAATAGCCAAAATATCCTTGATTACTGGTTCCTTCCAATAACAATCCTTGGCCTAAATCTATAACATCATGAATTTTTCCAGTGTAATTTGTTTTTTCTATTGGCACATTGTCATATCCAGCTAATTGAAATTCAGTTTGTATTTCCCTTCCATGAGTTAATCTTTTTGCAGATACACCATCAGGGTCAATTGCCCAATATATCGTAGGCATCACATAATAGTATTTCTTTATCCTGCGGGGTCCAGCCTAAATTTGAGAACGCACTTATATTTTGTGGATGCTCCTTTTTGTTATGAAAAAAAGGGTACTCAATATTTTTAGTTATATTGGTATGGGTCTTTTTTTTAACGTTATAGACCCACCAGTTTTTCTTTTGAAAATAAGCAATATATTTTCCGTTTGGAGAGGGAATAATGTACTTATTGTATCCATTGTGTTTCTTTAAAAGAAGTTCTCTTTTACCAGTTGATAAATTTTCGATATAGTAATCTCGTGGACCTTCAAAAGTATATTGTGGTTCATATTGCTGGGCATTGGATAGTATAGCAGACTTCTGATCTCCAGTTAGCATGAATTGCGGCAAACGGTCATTAGAAATAAGCCTATAATTATCCTCAAAAGGTTGCCATAACCCTAAATAAATTCCTTTAAATATTTTTTGTTTTTCTTCCATTGGAAAGATCCATTTGGCATTTCCATTCCATAATTGTACATCTGAGCCTTTTATGCTATCCTTTAATTTTGTCATTCGCTTTAGGGTAAAAAAGACATTTTGCATGTCATCCGAAATCTTTAATTTATAGCTTGCAGCAGTAACAAAGAGAGAATCACTAAGAAAATCATGCTGGGTTTCTCTATTTGTCTTGTATAATTTTTTATTGGAAAGAGTATAATAAAAGATTGTATTCTCTAGATTAGTCACATCATTAGATTCTTGCATAAAAGCAAGTGCTTCACCTTTTTTCTGCCATACTAGATTACTAAAAGAGTTAACGCCAGTCCATAATGTGATTTTGCTATTTTTTCGTGAAAGATCCAAAAGGCAAATACTATGTTTATAATCCATAATGGTCGTATATAAAATCATTTGGCTTGTAGGATCGATTATAAATTCGTCCACTGCAATGATAGTCTCTTGGATAGCTCCCTGCGGTTTCGAATAATCAATACCTTTCCTTTTTCCTTTTCGGTTACCAAAATCATGAGTTTTTTGGTTGTCGTGGAGTAAACATATTGGCTAGCGTTAGGCACTGTTTCTTGTTTGCCTGTTACCAAATTCATTAGATGTAATCCGTCTGCCGTCTGGTAGACAAACCATTCACTTGTTATAAAATCCCCATTATTTCCTAAAGGAAAAGCATGGGGCTTTAATGATTTGGTATTTTTTACAAACAAAGTATCAAGACCACTTTCGTAAGCTATTGCATAACTAACCCATTGCCCATTTGGACTTATTTTATCAGGATACAATTGTCCCCATTTTGGGTAGTCAACTGTAGTTAATACTTTTTTTTGCAACACCTGCCCCCAAAGGGAGCAGGCTACTAATTGCAAAATAAAACATAAAAAAAAGGATGGCTTTCGCCATGGCAACACTATTGTTGTTTTGGATTGTATTTTCATTTTGTTTTTTGTTTTTAAAAATCAATACCCTGGATTTTGAGGATTGAGATTTGGATTTAAACTCGAGTTCACTCTCTGGAATAGGCAAAAGATTGTCAGTTGAATTCCATCCTGGTTTTATGGACAAGGCAGCATCAAGTCTCCCTGTTCGCTTAAGATCAAAAAAGCGATGTCCGTATTCGGTGAAAAGCTCTTTTCTTCTTTCCTCAATTATTGCATCTAACATTTGTTCTTTTGAGTTTGCAACTATGTCGGAAAGTCCCGCACGATTTCTTATCTTATTCAAGTCAGCTTTGGCTCTCATGTAATCCTCTTGTTGTGCACGAGCTTCTGCACGTATGAGATACAACTCAGTCAGGCGCAGAACTATTGAATATTCATTCGAAGTCGATAATCTAGATTCTTTGTACTTATAAGCATAATACCAAGTTGTGGTTCCTTTACTTATGGTGCCTATCCAATTTGTTTTTCGCAGATCTTCAGGTGTAAAAGAATTTACTAGTGATTCATTTAGGGCCACAAGCGTAGGTGGACCAGTAACAAGAATAAAAAGAGCACCTTCATCGGCATTTTTTCCAGCAAGAGCAGGCATAAATTGCCAAATTGCTTCTGTAGAATTCTTTAAAAATACCTTGTTAAGCGAATTTTCAAAAACATATAAAGAATTGTTCTCTATCACTGCTGATGCCATTTTATCAGCATCATCCCATGCTCCCATATAAAGATAAACCCTTGCTAGAAACTGCTTCGCAAAAGAGTTCGGACCTATCCTCTCAGGATTTAAGTAGGAAGGCGAAAGAAGTTGTACTGCTGTATTCAAGTCATTTACGACCTGAACATATACCTGATTCCTTGGTAGTTTGGTCACGACACTATTAGTTTTGTAATCAGTGCTTTGTACATAAGGGATGTCCCCAAAGAGCTGTAACAGGTAAAAATGAAGCAGTCCACGAACAAAAAGTGCTTCACCTTCCAATTGTTTTTTTTCTTGTGCCCCTAATGTAGATGCACGAACGCCTTCCAATACCGCATTGGCTGCATAGATTTGATTGTATGCATTGTTCCAGAAGGTCGTAATTGAATTGTTAGAAGGCAAGACTGCATTAGTATAAAATGCTAGGGTCGAATTATTCGGGCTACCATAAAAAGAAAGTTCATCACTATAATTACCTAAGTAATTTGTAAGCCCAAATTGAGTACCTGTAAGTATCCTTTGTCCCTGATTTTAGAATACACATCGGTCATAGCTGCTGTAGCTGTAGTGTAATCCTGAAATACAGTGACATTAGTAAGCTGTGATTTTGGAAGATCTACCTCTAGAAAGGAATCGCAGGCAGGCATCGAGACAGTAAAGCTTAAAAAGAATATCTTTTTTGCTATGCACCAGTAGCCGTACTTTTTTATACATTTTGTTTTCATACTTTGAATAGATTAAAAAGTTAATTGGATTCCAGCAGTGATTATATTTCAGGGGGCAGATAACCGCTACTAGTAAATTCAGGATCCCCATCTTTGTAAGGGGTAAAGGTCAAAAGGTTCTGTCCTTGTAGCATAACTGTACATTGCACTGCTTTTGAATTCAAAGGGACATCATAACTTAATGCAACTGTTTTAAGACGAAATATACGATGCGTCTACAATCGCGGCATCACTACTATCATAGCGAAAATGTGCAGAAACTGCCGCATCGTTGTATCCTGCAGTATATATTTGATAAGGGCTAATATCTCCTATTTGTTGCCAACTATTTACCATCCTTTCTGGCTGATTAAACATCATACCCGAATTGCCACCGAGATAACTTAGGTTACGTTGTTTTACAAATTGTAAAAGAAAATTTAGTTTCCAATGTTTGTAACTCACTTGATTTTGTAATACCTTCAATATATTGAGCAATGAGGTCATTATAGTTTGTTTGTCGTCAGGGGAAGGCAAGTTTGCCATCATTATTTTGATCGGCAAATTGATAGATTCCAGTTTCAGGATCGATCCCAATGTATTTATATGTTAGCTCGATGTTCAGCGGTTTTCCGATACGATATCTGTTTTTTATAAGTTGAGTTTTGCAGATTAGGAAAACTTATAAGTTCATTACGGGAATACTCACATTAAGGCTACTTGTCCAATTGAAATTCTTAGTTGAAAAATTGACAGTGCGAAGTGTAAATTTGAATAGGTGCTGCCTCCCTAACAACAGGAGCATGTATTAACCTTAGCAATACGCAACTGAACGAAGGAACGCTACA
>NZ_JBXBAV010000072.1:0-8806 GCF_056783245.1 Flavobacterium sp. TC780
TGAATGTTGATTTCCGTCTTTTATAACAACGGTTTTACTAAATTCTTTATGCTCTCCATCTACATTTGATGCTTTGAGTTTTATGATAAACGTTCCTTGTTTATCATACAATATTTCACCTGGATTTTTTAAAGATGAACTACTTGGATTGCCTCCTTCAAAAGTCCATTCATACGTATCTGCTCCAGTGACTTTATTGTTTATTTTGATAATAACAGGAATTGATTCATCCTCATTTACATACGAAGTCGTAAAATCACCTTCTATGGCTATAGAAGTTTCCTGATAACACGAAGTAATAACAATAAATAATAGTAAGAGTAAAGTTTTTTTCATTCCATTTATTTTAAAACAGTACAGCTTTTTAGGGCTGTAATGTTTTTTTAATCTGTTTTTATTTTTCTGCTGTTGCAAATTTTGTTTGGAAATCTGAAATTTTGATAAAATCAGAATTTGTCACCAAATACAAATCATTGTTTTTAATCTTAAAACTTTTAAGAGAATTAAAATCAACTGTTAATTTAATTGAAGAATTTTTACCAAATGCAGCCACTTTTAGTTCTCCATCTTTAAAAAGTGACCAAGTATTATCCACAAGGTTCAATTTATAAATTCCTTTTCCTTTTAATACTAGCAAATCATTTTTTGAATCAAAAACAATATCTCTAAAAGAATTATCATCATCTGTTGTTGAAAGTAAAGTTGAGACTTTCCATTGATTATTAATATATTCCAATTTTCGAATATTGGAGCTGATTAAAGTATTCCCAGTATATAAATTGTCTATGAGATATAAAGTATTATTATGAGAAATTATTTTAGATACGCTTCCGAACCCGGCATCTAAACCTGCTCCATCGACAATCTCTTTTTTACCTGAACCTGCAACAAAAACGTCGGTATTTAATTCCGGGAGAAATCTTTTTATTTGGCTATTGTCCTGATCAAATACAAAATATGTGTTATCATTGTTTTCAGTAATTGCTCTAAGCCTAATTTTGTTGGCAAACGGAGAGCTGATTGGTTTCATTGTATAAAAAAGATTTATCTCTTTGTAGTTATTCTCGAAACGAAATATTTTATCATCATCGGATGTTATTATCAAAAAATCTCCCGTAGGTGTAACTGCTAACTTACTTGATAAAAAATTATAATTATTTATTCCTTTTAGTAATGTTAAATTTCCATTCTTATCAATTTTTTGAAATTTAACAGGATAATCATTATCATTAGGTGTTTGTCCTACAAAGAAAGCAGTATCATCATTGTTTATCACAAAATCGTCAACACTATGTACAATAAAGTCTGCTTTAATTTCTCCTTTTTGTAACTCTTCTGCTTTTCCTGAATTATCATTATTGTCTGAATCTGAGCTACAACTGCCCAATAACATAAAAAGTTGTAATGCTACCACTACTAAAATTCTCTTTTTCATCTTTATTTAATTTCTGTTAACTTAATTATTTTCTGTTTTCTAAATATTGACTCCCTAAAGTGTATCCGTTACCAACAAGTACTCTCACAATATTCATTGCAGTTATATCTTTACTCATTCTATATCCAATCGGATTACCTCTATTGTCAAAAGTGGCTTTAAAAACCTTATTATCAAACGTAATAAGTTCTTGATTTAAAAATTTATCATAGCCTGAAACCATAGCTGCTTTTGCAAACCAAGTAGCAATTTTATAATTATCTAAATCCATAACTTCATACATTAACTCTCCATTAGTTGCTGGGGATGTCATCCTGATGTAACCAATTCTTTTATCTAAAGGATCAGGGTTTTGCGCTTTTATGCTGTAAATAGTTCCTCCGTCATCAATTGTTAATTGATACTCGTTTACAGCTTTATTTATTTGATCTTTTTCATTTTGAATTCCTAAAAGCTTTTCAGAAACACCTGTTGCTTCTCCATTTATAAATTTTTCCACTGCTTCTGTATTTAAACCATCAATACTTAAATAGTTATGTTCCAGTAAGGCATTAACAACGCTCTTCTCATTATTAAAAGGATTAAACTTGCCATATGTAAAAGCAATTTCATTGAATTTTTCTGTGGCTTCATTTTTTAGTTGCATGATAGGAATAGCAGGTACTGGTTCTACTTGCTTTAACTCAACAGTAACTGTGTAGTTTTTGTCTAAATTCGATATTTTAAAAAGAGGCTTTTTACCTTCGATATAACCAATCGTTTTTTCATCCAGCTTTATTTCTCCTTTGGCGATCTTGATTTTTTGTGCAAAACCACAAATACATATTAGTATAATTATTAGGGTTAAAATGTTTTTTTTCATATTTAAAATTTTATTTTCTACCACTTTATTTGTTGTTTTTCTAATCAAAAAATTGATCATCTTCTTAGCTTTTATTGTTGTTTTGATTTTCATCCAAACAGAAAAGTTGAGTTAATTAAATTATTTATTCTTCTCAAAAATGTGCAACGTATTGTCCTGAGTACTTATATATATTCTATCGTTACTTACTTGTATACTCCCTATCCCTCCATTCTTTGGTTCAAAATCATATTTATAAACTAATTCTTTTTTATTAGTATCTAAAATTCCGAATTTGGCTTTATTATCGCCTAACGTTTGTGAAAAGTAAACCAGTCCATTATCAGCAGTACATCTATGATCATGTATATTTTCAAAACCATTATCTTTTATTAGTTGATTTACATCCCATTCCTCTATTTCATTAGTTATTGGATTTATTTTGCAAAGTATATTTTCATATTTGCTTGAATAAATGTAGTTTTCATCTTTCACCAAAAAACGAGAAACTCTTGGATAATGTATTAGCAGTTTACCCGAATTAACATCCAAACAAAACAAACCACCTGATTCAGCCCCAAGTGCAACAAAATATAATTTGTTATTAATTTTAATTACTTCACTATTTAAAGTTGCTGTTTCATCTTGTAATAATTCTGAAAAAAATAGCTCCCAAATAATTTCATTTTCAAAATTGAAAAGAGATATTTTCTTCTTATTTTTTGAGATAAAAGATCTTTCATCAATAACCAAATAAACCCCATTAAATCCTAATACACCATATTGCTGAATAATCTTAAAATGTTCCAAATCATACAGATTCCAAGTGATTGATTCACCATCGTTTGTTACTGCAAGATAGTTTCCATTGGAAAATTTGTGCTTCATAACTAGAGCATAATTTTCAATTTTTCTTTTCAATTTCCCTTTATAATCATAAACAAATGTTTCAAATTTATTTTCTTCGAAAAGGACAATAGAATCTCCAAAATTCCCACTAATAGAGAAGTATCCATCATTAATTTCTACACCATTAATCCAAAACTTTTTTTTAGTGTCAATTATGAAAGCCACGTCTTTAAATGTTTTATATTCTATGCACTTATCTATTTCTGATTTTTTCATCTAAAGACAATTAATTAAATAACCCATTTGCAGTTCTATTATATCAAGATTATTCATCTTTTTCAAAAACATGTAACGTTCCACCGGAGTCTAACAAGTAAACTTTATCATTACTTACCTGCATATCTTTTATCTGTTGTGTATCATATTCGCTAATTGTTGCATCAATGATTTCTGATACAAAAATAATTTCTTTGGTTTCGATATCTAAAATGCCAAATTTTAATTGGTTGTAGCCATAGAAATGCAAATAATTCTCTTTTAAAATATTCTTACTACTTGTATCATCTTTATTTAGAGATACTTTTTTCATTTTATCCCATAATCCAAATAGTATAGGTTCAATGTGTTCCTGTTGTAGATCTATTTCAAAATATCTATCTGCTTTCAAACCAATAATTTTTCCATTGCAATCATCTAAAATATAATCAGTGTCATAAAAAATGTAGTAAATCTCATTATCGATATAGCTATCAACATTTCCAATTAAGTTTTTTCTTTTAACGCCTGAAATTCTATGTTTTAATTCTCCTGAATTAATATCGATTCCTATAAATTCTTTTGAATTAAGGAACAACCAAAGAATATTTTTATATGTACCAACAATTTGAGTTACTTCATAATTCTGCTCATCTAAAAAATCAGGTTTATATTTTCCAAATAATGTAAAGTGAAATTTCCATACAGTATCTCCTTTAGGGAAACCAAAACATTCAATAGAATTATCCTCAAAATTTTTTCTGATAAATTTTTCATCTGTAACATAATAAAAAGTAGATGAACCTTTAATTTCATATTTCTCATTTTTATTTTTGAGGTTCCGAATAATTGTAATTCTTTCCTCATCAACTCTTTTACTCGTAATAATAAAGTTGTTATGTACTGTAAAGATATATTCATTTAAAAAAGAGACTTCAAAAGTATCGGTAAATAAATATCCCTTTCCATATAAATTATTAATAAAAAAATTTGAATTCTTATAATATAGTTCTTGAAAAGAAATATCACTATTTACTAATTTAATCTTGTTTTTAAAATCAATAACGTCATTGTTAGTACTAATCAATATTTTATTCTCATTATTAACAGCAAAAGATTTTATGCCATTTGTATATTCTTCAATCCGTTTATATATCATTTTATTCAGTTTTAATTAACAAAGTTAAAATTTGATCAATTTTCTTATTTGTCAAATCGTCAGGAGCTAATAAATCTAAATTGTTCTTTAATTTCGAATTCATTGCTTTAAATACTTCTTCTTTATGATTAGTAAATAGTCCTTTAAAAGCCTCTTTTACGTCATCAACATTTGTTTTTGATTCATTTATAACATAGGTGAAATCTTGAATTTTTTCAATTTCCAACTCCTGTAAGTATCGTTTAAATTGTTTTACGAATTTGTCACTATTTTTAATTTTAGCCCAAGTTTCTGGACTATAACTCTTAAACTCTTCAAATCTTGGGGTATTGCCTGCTTTAAATTTTACGTCGAATCGACAATTTTCACAAATATCATCTAAAACTGATTCAAATCTCATATCAAGATCTTCAATCTTACTTGGACTATATTTAGTTGGGTTTTTCTTAAATATTTCCAATGTATGCTGAGTTCCTTCACGCATAGCAGCGTTAGCTGTTTCTGTGCCCTGTTTCAATTTATTCCAAAGCACTGGATTATCTTTAAAATTATAGCCTACCTCAACATAGTTTTCTATCATTTCGTCCATAGTTCTACCTCCAAAAACAGGAATTCCTCCGGTACCACAAGTATGACATGGTACATCCTTATGTCTTGTTATAAAACTTTTTAATTCATCCATACCTCCAATTGCTTTTAGTTTATCTGAATTTTTAACAGTAAGATATTCTGCTATTTTTTCTAATGTTTTTGGATCTTTAGAAAATTGTGTTCCCTCTGCTATACTTTCTCTTACTAATTTCCAAGCTCCTGCTAATTCATCTGTTTGATTAGCATTTTTTACAAATAAGTTTTTTAACTCATCAGTTGTATTCAAATCAGCTTTTAAAGCTTTCTTTTCAGCCGCAGACAAATTAGGAAGATTATCAATTTTAGATAAAAGGGAGCCTAGATTATTAGCAAGTTCATTTACCGTATTCTTTACATTTTTTTTGTCAATAAAATTATTGGCATCATTTAGTGCTGCTGTTTTTACTTTTTCTGCAAGCTCTTTTTCGTTAGCATAACTTAAAGAACTTATGTGAAATTCATCTGCTTTTATATCTGATATTTTTTTCACCTCAAGTATAAATCCGTCTGTATTATCAGCTTTTTTAGCTATAATACCCCAAAGTTGTCCAGCCTCCTTAGCCTCATGTAACCCACCTTTTATATATGCCGAACCTGCAAATGGTATTGCAAAAGAAGCGGAGTAAATTATTGTATTTTCCGTATTACCTCGTACTCCAGAATATACTGCTCCAATAGGATCCGTAAAAGTATCTAAACCTGGTATGCTACCAACTCCGTCTAATGTTGCATATACTACATCATCTAGTACAGCCAGCTTACTAAAGTTATAGAAATGTTTATTTCCTTGTAGGGCACTATTATCAATTGCGATCTGGAACTTAGAACCCCATGTCCATTTTTCTTTACTGTCAGTCCAAATTTTGTTGGTAAGTTTTATATCATCCATAAATGGTTCCCTAAACTTTCCTAAATCTTCAGTACTAATTTTGTTCCAAATTTCATTATTTTGGAAAGCACCTGGTTTTAATTCAAGATTTGAATATTTATTATAAGCAATATCAGCTTTGTCCAGATAAGGCTTATAAAATGACCATACTTCTCTACAAGAAAGTGGCATACCAGATTGAGGATCATACAGACCTGTAGTACATGTATTAAGATCACTGTTTATTTGTTTTATTTCTTCATAGCCTTTAGATTCAAAAAATTGTAAAACTTTAATGGCTGCATAACCCTTTACATTTCCTGAAGACTTATTAACAAATTGTACCAATCTGCCAGTAGCAGTAAGATAGTAAGAATTAATTGTGAGAGGTTTCGAAACTTTTGAGAATAGTTGTAAAACTTTTGTATTCCAGTTTCCAATTAATCCTTCAATATCTTCATCTCTTAAAATACCAGAGCCTTTTTTGGCAATTCCTAATGGTAAACATCTTGTATCTTCACGCGCATCAAATGGGAAAACTATTAACACATCTTTGTCCCCAAGTCCAGCGCTTTCAAAGACATTTTGTGCAAGTTTATTTACCGTTTTCTTATCATAAAAATAAAGTTTTCCATCTTCTTGAGCGGCCATAGATAAAGCCACAAAATAAATGTTTTGGCCTGTAGATAGATTTAGCATTCTAAATCTGTCTTCTAAGACATCTAGTAAATCTTCTTTATGCAGTTTATAATTGCCTAATTTATGTATATATTTTCTACTAATCAGCGAAGTGTTTTCGTTCGCTGTTAATATTCGTACACTATTAATTTTATTTTTAAGAGCATTTTCATGTTCAGGATTTATGGCTACTGTGTATCTGGTATCATTACAATTTTCTAGAGTAGAACCTGGACTAGAAAAACCTCCACTATTATTATATTGATCACAATCTTGTTGGGTTAATGATTTTGTAATATAACTACCATTTTCAACTCCTATTATTGCACAAACTCCTATTGTACATTTTGTATATTGCTCTTCTTTTGCAAGAATATATTTAATATCAACTTGATTACCAGACCAAGTAAAGATTTCTTTACCGGTACTATCTATGTTTTTATTTTTAATTATAGAAGCATCCGAGGTAATACAATCAGGACAAACTAAATCCGATGTATAAGCTCTTTGGACAATAGGAGTACCTTCTGGGGTATTACTAATTACTTTATATGATGTAGAAAATCTATAAATACCACCTTTTTTTCCTAAAGAGTTATTTTCTTTTAAAGAAATAGATTTAAGTATTCCGTCAACAATGCTTATTTCGCTAAAATCGGAATACGTTTTTTTATCAAATACTACAAAGTGACCATTACCAATCGCAAAATTTAAACAAGTGTCATTGTTTTTTGGCAGAGTACCAAGTTGAGAAACTAAATCATCAATACCTTTTCTTAGTGCAATCTCTCCACTTGCTTGACTCTGAAAAGCATACAGCTTAAATGCAGGATCATTAATTTGTTTCCAATCTAGGTGATTTAAAACCGTTCCTGAGCTATAGTCCATTAAGAAATCGGTACAGGATTTCTGAAGTCTTGTACCGCTGGAAAAGGGTGTTCTGATTTAAAGATTCCGTGACCTAATTCGTGCGCAGGAGTTTTTGCTAATCCAGATTTAAATACATACCCCAAACTGTCCGTTCAGTCGCATATATCCTTGCTATCCGGTATGAAGCCTTATGTTACAAAAAGCACATAACTTGATTCTGTACTTTGATATAAACCATTTATCTTTTGCTGGTCTGTGCTCTAAGTAGAGGTAAGCGTATTTTTCTCCGTCTTAATTGTATTTCCAGTATAAAACTACGCTGTCTATGTTTAATACTTCCTGTTTCTTAAAGTTTATTTTAACCCCAACTTTATTATAAGTTGCCTGAGTGTCGCAATCACTTCATCAAGTCTATTTTTTGAAATATTATCTGTAGGTACCAGCGCCACATTTACTTCTTTTGGAGAAATGTACGAGCATAAAAGCCCCAATAACCTTCATTTATTACCTTGTTTGATGGTGGCTAGTATTTGTTCTTCGGCATAGCTCAGGTTTCCTTTTACCTTTAGTACGAAGACATTATCATTTCTTGTAACGTTTATTTTGGCGCCATTTTGGGTTTTAAACACAATACTATCCGCTTTTACATTCGCATCAGTAATATTTACTGTAGCCAATACAGTATCCGTATCACCATTTAAAACTGCTTTATAAGGCAAGGCAACGTCACCTACTTTTTTGTATAGCTTTTGTAAAGCGGTAGCTGCATTATTTGGCATTACATCAAAAGCATATTTACTTCCGTTTTCCTGAAAAAGCAATCGAGATTCCTTTGGCAGTAAATGTAGTGGCCTGACCGCTTTTATCGACACCATCGGTATTTTCGGGAGATGGTTTTCCTCCTGCTGCGGGCTCTGTAGGTTCATTACTTCCATTTCCCATCTTTGTCAACAGTATAAGTATTTCCACTACCATCCGTAATAACGGTATCTTTTCCTCCCGGAATAGTTACTTGCTCTCCATTTTTACCATTTACAACGATATCACCATTGGCATTGATAACAATTTTATCAATCTCAAACGAAACAGTTTCTTCAATTTGCCCGCCCTTACCTAGTGAAATCTTCTTTACGTAGCATTTTTTTCCATTCGGGATTATAACTTGTTTCAACGAGACCACTAATTAACTGATAGTCGGTATTAACTACGATATTGTTAAAT
>NZ_JBXBAV010000073.1:0-24524 GCF_056783245.1 Flavobacterium sp. TC780
AAGGTTAATACATGCTCCTGTTGTTAGGGAGGCAGCACCTACCCAAATAATAATTTTATTACACAGTAAAAATGGAATGTAAAAAAAGCTTTTATTGGTTAGTCGGCATTTGTCTTGCAAATTTTTCATTTGCAGTTCGTGCTCAAAATATTGATATAAAAAAAGGTGGGAAACCCCGAGACAAAAACTGAAAAATGGTATCCAGCAACAGTTCCTGGAGAGATACATACCGATTTGTTAAACAACAAATTAATACCAGATCCATTTTATAGAGACAATGAGAAAAAGCTAGAATGGATGAAAAAAAAGATTGGGAGTATAGAAAACTACTTTTCAGGTAAGTCCTGCAACTTATAATAAAAAATACACAGAACTGGTTTTCGACGGATTAGACACTTATGCAACAGTTTATTTGAATAATCAATTGGTTTTAAAGGCGGATAATATTTGCCGCCAGTGGAAAGTTGATGTGAAAAAGATAATTAAATCAGGAAATAATGACTTGGTAATCGTATTTAAATCAGCACAAAATGTAGTCGACTCGCTTGCTAAAAAAGATTTACCATTTGTAATTCCAGACAATCCTCGTGCGTATGTACGTAAAGCGCAATATCATTTTGGATGGGATTCAGGACCAAATTTCACCACTTGCGGAATATGGAAAACTCCACGCTTAGAAGCATATGAAAAAAAAACGCCTGAGAAACCGTATGTACTCAATCGAAAGATAGAGTTGGTACAACAACCAGATAGTTTAGGAAAATCATTTTACTTTAAAATAGATGGAAAGCCAGTGTACATGAAAGGAGCTAATTATATTCCTTCGGATGCATTTCTTTCTAGAGTGACCAAAAAGGAATATGAGAAAGTAGTTGGTATGGCAAAGGATGCCAATATGAATATGCTTCGTATTTGGGGCGGAGGAGTTTATGAAGATGATTATTTTTATGATTTATGCGATAAATACGGAATTAATGTTTGGCAAGATTTTATGTTTGCAGGAACAATGGTACCAGGAGACGATGCTTTTTTTGATAATGTAAAGAAAGAAGTTCAGTATCAGGTAAAACGCTTGCGTCATCATCCTAGTATTGTATTATGGTGCGGAAATAACGAAGCCGACGAAGCATTCAAAAACTGGGGATGGCAAAAAAGTATGAATATGTCAAAACAAGACTCAACACGATTATGGAAAGATTATGTTCGTTTGTTTCAGGATAGTATCCCAAAATGGGTAAAAGAGGTTGATAATAAAAGACCATACATTAGTTCATCGCCATTATTTCATTGGTCAAAAGAAAAAAGTATTACTGAAGGAGATAGCCATTATTGGGGAACTTGGTGGGGATTAGAAGATGTAGAAGCGGGTACAAAAAAACAGGACGTTTTGTGAGTGAGTACGGAATGCAGGGGATGCCAAATTATTCGTCAATAGAAAGATTTACATTACCAGAAGACAGATATTTATATTCCGATATTTTGCAAGCGCATCAAAAAGCAGGAAAAGGATTCATGAAATTAGATTCTTATCTAAATCGTTATTTTATAGATTCGACCAAAATAAAGAAAATGAATGTCGAAGATTATACATACCTCACACAATGTTTGCAATATTATTCGTTGAAGAACATTATCGGAATTCATCGTTCTAAAGCACCTTATAATATGGGAACATTCGTTTGGCAGCTTAACGATTGTTGGCCTGTGGCAAGTTGGAGTGTAACCGATTATTACGACCGTCAGCCAAAAGCAGCTTGGTATGCCATGAAAGAAGCTTATCGTGATGATATTAAACCAGAAATTGATTTAACTCGTCCGATAGATTTAAAACTCGAAGAACCAAAAATCACCTGGAAAGTTCAAGGAAATAAGCTCATTCTGAAAGCTTCAAAGTTTGCTAAATATGTAAATGTTTCCATAAAAGGATACACAGGCAAATGGAGTGATAATTATATCGACTTAAAAGCAGGAGAAGAAAGAACAATTACGTTTGAAGGAAAAATTGTTAAGCCAGAGGTTAAGGTTTATTCTCTTTATGATGTTTTGAAGAGGTACTAAGGTTCTGAGGGGGCAAAGGGACAAAGGTTTCTTGTATTGCGAATAAAAAAAGGTTCATAAGTTTCTGTAGAGACGCACCGCAAAACTCGCAAAGGTTCAAAGGGGAAACTTTGCGAGCTTTGCGTATCCCGATAGCTATCGGGACTGCGCACTTTGCGGTTAAATTTTTCGGTTCAAAGATTAAAAAATATCCGCGTAAATCTGTTTAATCCGTGTCATCCGCGTGCCATTACACAAGTTAAATAAAAAAATAAAATATGTTTAAAAAATATAACAAAATAGCTTTTAGCGGTATTGTAGCTTTAAATCTATTTTTTGCCAATCCTGCGATTTCACAGGAAAAGAAAGCAAAACAAAGCAGTATAGATTACACTAAATATGTAGATCCATTAATAGGATCTGCAGGTCACGGACATGTATTTGTGGGGGCCAATGTTCCTTTTGGAGCAGTACAATTAGGACCAGTAAATGTTTTTGAAGGTTGGGATTGGTGCAGCGGATATAATTATGCAAGTAATACCATATTAGGATTCACACATACCCATTTAAGCGGAACAGGAATTGGAGATTTAAACGATATTCTTTTGTTACCAGTATCAGGAAAAGTACAGCTTACCAAAGGGACAAAAGAAGATATGGTAACTGGTTATGGATCTTATTTTCTCATAAAAACGAAGTAAGCAAAGCTGGATATTACAGTGTTTTATTGGATAAATACAAAATTAAAGCAGAGTTAACAGCAAGTTCAAAAAGGTAGGTTTTATAAATATACATTTAATGCCGCTACAGATAATCACGTTTTACTAGACCTTGCCGATGGTGTGGGATGGGACAAACCAGTAAAAACATTTATAAAAAGATAAACGAAACAACCCTTGCAGGATATAGATATTCTACAGGTTGGGCTGCTGATCAACGTATATTTTTTACAATCGAATTCTCTAAAGCCAATTACCAATATGGCATTGTACGATAACACAACTGCTCTTTGTTGTAGGAAACGAAGGAGAAGCGGTAAGAATGAAAGCTGTTTTAGATTTTAAGGCTTTAAAAAACAAACAAGTTTTAGTAAAAGTCGGAATATCTCCAGTAAGTTATGAAAACGCTTCTGCGAATATTAAAGCTGAGATTCCGGGTTGGGATTTTAATGCAGTAGTAAAAGAAGCGACTTCAAAATGGAACAAAGAATTAAATAAGATACAGATAAAAGCAGATGATAAAACAACAAAAGTTTTTTATAAGCAATGATACCATGTTCTCCATCAATTTTTAATGATGTAAATGGAGATTATAAGGGGACAAGATAAAAAAGTATACGAAAAAGCAAATTTTACCAACTATACTACTTTTAAGACTTTGGGATACATACCGTGCTTTGCATCCTTTATATATAACAATTACGACCAATAAAATTAATGATATTGTTAAATCATTTTTGGCTATCTATGAGCAACAAGGAAGATTACCTATTTGGCATTTAATGGGGAATGAAACCAATACAATGAACGGGAATCACTGGATTCAGATTGTAGATGCTTACTTTAAAGGTTATAGAGATTACGATATAGCATTGGCTTATGAAGCCATCAAAAAAACTGCTATGCAAACGCGTGAGGGAATGGATTATGTTCAAAACTTAGAATATATTCCTGCGGATAAATTGCTGGAATCAGTTGGGAATGCTTTAGAATATGCTATCGATGATTATTGTATAGCACTAATGGCAAAAGATTTGAATAAGACTGATGATTATAATTATTTCACTAAAAGAGCCAATTTGTACAAGCTTTATTTCGATAAAGAAACCACATTCATGCGTGGAAAATTAACAGATGGAAATTGGAGAACACCATTTAATCCGCTTTCATCAGCACATCGTAAAGACGATTATGTAGAGGGAAATGCATGGCAATATACATGGTTGGTTCCACAGGATCCTTATGGTTTAATTGAATTATTTGGTAGCGAAGATAAATTTTTAGCTAAGTTAGATTCACTTTTCCTGATAACAGACAAAGTAGAAGGCGAAGAAATATCACCAGATATTAGTGGATTAATTGGACAATATGCACAAGGAAATGAGCCAAATCATCATATTCCATATTTGTATGCATACGCAGGGCAACCATGGAAAACGGCTAAGCTAATACGTGAAATTGATGATAAATTCTACTCAACAAAACCAGACGGATTATGCGGAAATGAGGATTTAGGGCAAATGTCGGCTTGGTATGTATTTTCATCAATGGGTTTTTATTCAGTTAATCCGGCAAATGGAATTTATGTTTTAGGGAGTCCGTTAGTAAATACAGCAACAATTCATCACAAAGAAGGGATTTCATTTACATTAAAAGCAATAGATAATAGCAAAACTAACATCTATATCCAAAAAGCAGAATATAACGGAAAACCATACACAAAAGCATACATCACGCATGATATGATTGTAAAAGGAGGAGAATTAAAATTGTATATGGGAAGCAAACCATCGACGACTTTTGGGGTGAAGAAAGAAGATAGACCGCTTTAATGAGGTTGTTAGTTTTCAGTAATCAGTCGCAGTTTTCAGATTACATTTCACGTTTTACAACATACATTTTACATAAAAAATCATGAAAATAAAGAGTTTAATTTTTTTAGGGGTATTACAATGCTGCATTTTTGTAAATGCACAAGTAAAAGCTTTAGATCCAGTAGAATATGTAAATCCATTAATGGGAACACAATCTTTGCATAGTCTTTCTAACGGAAATACCTATCCTGCAATTTGCAGACCATGGGGAATGAATTTCTGGACACCGCAAACTGGAAAAATGGGAGACGGATGGGCTTATGTTTATACAGCCGAAAAAATTAGAGGATTCAAACAAACCCATCAGCCTTCGCCTTGGATGAACGATTACGGACAGTTTTCGATTATGCCTGTAACAGGAAAATTAACTTTTACAGAAGACGAAAGAGGAAGTTGGTTTAGTCATAAAGCAGAAGTTTCAAAACCCTATTATTACAGCGTATATCTAGCCGATTATGATGTAACAACAGAAATTACAGCTACGGAAAGAGCAGCACATTTTCAGATTACATTTCCAGAAAACGAGCAATCTTCTATCGTAATTGATGCATTTGATAAAGGATCTTATATTAAAATAATTCCATCAGAAAATAAAATTATAGGATATACGACTCGTAACAGTGGCGGAGTTCCAGAGAATTTCAAAAACTATTTTGTATTGGAATTCGATAAACCATTTTCGACCAATTATACATGGCATGATAAGGTTTTAGAAAAAAATAAACTAGAATTAAAAGACAACCATGTTGGCGCAATAGTTGGTTTTAAAACTAAAAAAGGAGAAAAAATAAATGTAAAAGTAGCATCATCATTTATCAGTATAGAACAGGCAGAACTGAATTTGAAAAGTGAGTTAGGGAAAGCAACTTTTGATGAAACGGTAGCCGAATCAAAGCAAGAATGGAATAAAATTTTAGGAAAATTAACTGTAGAAGGAGGAAGTGATGAGCAACTTAAAACTTTTTACTCTTGTTTATATCGTACTGTTTGTTTTCCACAAAAGCAGTATGAAATAGATGCTAAAGGAAAAATAATGCATTACAGCCCTTACACTGGTAAAGTGTTGCCAGGTTATATGTATGCAGGAACAGGATTCTGGGATACTTTCAGAGCTTTATATCCTCTGCTTAATTTAATGTATCCTTCGATAAATAAAGAAATGCAGGAAGGATTAATCAATGATTATAAAGAAGGAGGTTTCTTGCCAGAGTGGTCAAGTCCAGGATTTAGAAATGTGATGGTTGGTAATAACTCAGCATCAGTAGTTTCCGATGCTTATATGAAAGGATTGCGAGGATATGATATTAATAAATTATATGAAGCCTTGTTGCATGGAGCCAATAATGAAGGCCCATTAGAAGCGGTAGGTAGAAAAGGAGTAGCATATTACAATACTTTAGGATATGTTCCTTATGATGTGAAAATTAACGAAAATGCAGCTAGAACACTAGAATATGCTTATGATGATTTTACGATTTGGAAATTAGCGAAAGCCTTAAACCGTCCGAAAAATGAAATTAGTTTATTCGAAAAACGAATGATGAATTATAAGAATCTTTATAATCCAGAAATCGGATTGATGAGCGGTAGAAATAAAGACGGAAGTTTCCCGAAAAATTTCAATCCGTTTAAATGGGGAGATGCATTTACTGAAGGAAATGCGTGGCATTACAGTTGGAGTGTTTTTCATGACATAAATGGTTTGATTGATTTAATGGGTGGCGAGAAAAAATTTACAGCCAAATTAGATGCTGTTTTCACAACTCCTCCAGTTTTTGATGATAGTTATTACGGAGCAGTTATTCATGAAATACGCGAAATGCAAATCATGAATATGGGACAATATGCACACGGAAATCAGCCTATCCAACACATGATTTATTTGTATAATTATGCTGGTGAACCTTGGAAAACGCAATATTGGTCTCGCGAAGTAATGAATCGTTTGTACAAACCAACTCCAGATGGATATTGTGGAGATGAGGATAACGGACAAACTTCGGCTTGGTATGTATTCTCAGCAATGGGATTCTATCCAGTTTGCCCAGGTACAGACGAATATGTTCTGGGAGCACCATTATTTAAAAAAGTAACATTACAGTTAGAAAACGGAAAGCAGCTTATTATAAATGCTCCAAATAATTCAGAAACTAACAAATATGTTCAGGATTTAAAATGGAATAATGCAACTCATACTAAAAATTATATCAATCATTTTGATGTATTAAAAGGTGGTGAATTAAATTTTGACATGACCAGCAAACCTAATTTACAAAGAGGAACTTCAGCAAGTACCTACCCATATTCTTATTCAACCTCAAAATAATACTATGCAATCACGTAGAAAATTTATAAAAAATACAGGAATTTTTTCAGCAGGATTATTGGCACTTCAAACAGATGTTTTTGGAATGCAATCGGATGCTTTCAATTTTGCTTTAAAAGATTTTATTACCAAAAGACCACCTTTGGCAGAAAGAAAATTTACAAGTAAAGCTGTTGAAGCAGCAATTGTAAGAATCAAAAAACAAATAGCAAATCCAGAATTGGCTTGGCTATTTGAGAATTGCTTTCCTAATACATTAGATACAACTGTTGATTTTGAAATCATCGATGGTAAACCAGATACTTATGTAATTACAGGAGATATCGATGCGATGTGGTTAAGAGATAGTACAGCGCAAATATGGCCATATATTCCGTTTGTAAAGGAAGATAAAAAACTAGCCGAATTGGTAAAAGGAGTAATCAACCGCCAAACAAAATGTATTTTATTAGATCCTTATGCAAATGCTTTTTACAAAGATTTTAATCAGGTAAGCGAATGGAAGAACGACATGACCAAAATGCAACCAGGTATTCACGAGCGCAAATGGGAAATTGACAGTTTATGTTATCCAATAAGACTGGCACACGGATATTGGAAAGAAACTGGAGATATTAGTTTGTTTGACAGTAAGTGGAAAGAAGCGATGCTTTTGGTACTGCAAACTTTTAAAGAACAACAGCGATGGACAGATAAAGGTCCATACAATTTCCAGAGAGTAACAGCTTGGGCTACCGATGGAGTGCCATTAAGCGGTTATGGATATCCTGTAAAACCATGCGGATTAATTGTTTCGACTTTTAGACCAAGTGATGATAGTACGTTATTTGGATATTTGATTCCGAGTAATATGTTTGCGATCGAAGTACTTGGATATCTTCAGGAAATTTTCTCTTTGCCAGCATTAAAAGACAATGATTTAGTTGCTAAAGCAAAAGAATTACAGGGGCAAGTTCAGAAAGGATTAGAAGAAAATGGAATCATCGAACATCCAAAATTCGGAAAAATTATTGCTTTTGAAGTTAACGGATATGGAAGTTTTCATATGATGGATGATGCTAATGTTCCTTCATTATTATCATTACCGTATTTAGGAGCCATTGAGCCAGATAGTCCACTATATTTGAATACACGTAAAGTAGTACTTTCAGACAATAATCCGTTTTTCTACAAAGGAAAAGCAGGAGAAGGTGTAGGAGGACCACATACAGGAACAGATACCATCTGGCCTATGAGTATAGTTTTGAGAGCCATTACTAGTGTTGATGAAAAAGAGATAAAAGCATGTATTAGCAATTTAATAAAAACAAATGCTGATACAGGATTTATGCACGAGTCATTTCATAAAGATGATGTTACAAAGTTTACCCGAAAATGGTTTGCTTGGGCAAATACATTGTTTGGAGAAATGATAGTACATACCAGTATTCATTATCCTCAGATCTTAAAAGATAAAAATATCTAATAATAGTTACCATTAAGAGATTAAGAAAAATTAAGTTTTTAAAATCTCTATAACTGGTGATAAAAAAATAAAAGCTAAAAAAATATACCATTAAGGAATTAAGAAAAGTTAAGTAGCGATGCTTAATAAAACTTAATTGCTTAATGGTTAAAAATAAAAAAGAATGAATAAAAAATATGCCGTTGGATTAGACATTGGGGGCACACATATTACCGCAGCGGTTATAGATATAACAGACATGAAAGTAATTGACTTTTCATTGCATAAAGAATCATTTGATTCTAATTTGCCAGTAGAAGAAGTAATGACTATTTGGGAAAAAGCAATAAGGACTTCTATTGAAAGTTCCAAAGTAGGAAACACAATAGGATTAGCAGTTTGTATGCCAGGACCATTTGATTATAATAATGGAATTTGCTGGATAAAAGATCAATCTAAATATGAACACTTTTATGGTTTAAATGTTAGAGATTTATTTAAAGAAAAATTGAATCTTTCCAATGATTTTCCAATTTTTTTCGAGAATGATGCCGTTTGTTTTGGTAAAGGAGAAGTTTTTAAAGATATAAACAATTTTTCTAAAAAAGTAATGGCAATTACGCTCGGTACAGGACTTGGCGCTTGTTTTATTGATAGAGGAGAATCAATTAGTACAGGAGATTTAGTGCCAAAAGATGGTGAAATATACGACCTTCCGTATAAAGAAGGAATAGCCGAAGATTATGTTTCGGCACGAGGACTTATAGCTGGTTATTTCGCTTTAAGCGGAAAAAAAATTAACAATGGTCTAGAACTTTTTAATCTGGCAAAATCTGGAGATAAATTGGCAATAGAAGTATTTGAAAAAATGGGAGAAGATTTGGCAGTAATAATTCTTCCATGGTTAGAGAATTTCTCTGTTGATAGTTTTATCATTGGAGGAAAAATTGCAAACGCAAGTGAGTTTTTCTTACCAGTTTTCAATAAAAAAATAAAAGAAGCAGGAAGTACTATTACTGTATCTATTTCTACAGATAATGAAAAAGCAGCATTATTAGGCGCTACAAGTTTGCTTTATAAAGCTTAAATAATTAAACCATATAAGTTGTATAAGTTCATATAAAAGAATTTTGATAACTCGGTTTTAATTTTTTAGCTAAATGTAGATAACTAAAAAAGTTTTAAATATTACTTATATAATTTAATTTTGAGTAGCAATAAACAGCCATCTTAAATGATTTTATATAACTTATATGGTTTTTAAATATTTAGATATGACAAACTCAAATCGTAGAAATTTCATAAAAACAGCAGCTATAGCTTCAGTAGCTGTGGCATTGCAATCTTTTAATTCAGATTCGAAAGAAGAAGAAAAAGTTTTGATTTCTAAGAAAGTAAAGAAACCAATTGTACTTTCTACATGGAAGTTTGGAATTCCAGCAAATGAAGCTGCTTGGGAAGTTCTAAAAAGTAAAGGCAGCGCTTTGGATGCTGTTGAAGCAGGAGTTAAAATCCCAGAAGGAGACCCAAAAGAAAGAAGTGTAGGCTATGGCGGACGTCCAGATAGAGATGGTCGGGTAACGCTGGATGCTTGTATTATGGACGAAAATGCCAATATTGGTTCTGTTGCTTCTTTAGAATATATAAAACACCCAATTTCGGTAGCAAGAGCCGTAATGGAAAAAACGCCTCATGTAATGTTGGTTGGAGACGGGGCTTTACAATTTGCATTGACACAAGGATTTAAAAAAGAAAATCTGCTGACAGAAGAGTCGGAAAAAGAATGGAAAGAATGGCTGAAAGATAGCAAATACAAACCCATTGCCAATATCGAAAATCATGATACAATAGGAATGATTGCTCTGGATGCCAATGGAAATCTATCGGGAGCATGTACCACAAGTGGAATGGCTTTTAAAATGCATGGGCGTGTTGGAGATTCTCCAATTATCGGAGCAGGTTTGTATGTTGATAATGAAATTGGAGCTGCAACTGCCACAGGACATGGCGAAGAAGTAATTCGAATTTCGGGTTGTCATCTTGTTGTAGAGTTAATGCGACAAGGGAAATCACCTCAAAAAGCTTGCGAAGAAGCAGTAGCAAGAATTGTAAAACTAACCAAGAACAGAAACAAAGATTTAAAGGATATTCAAGTAGGTTTTATTGCCTTGAATAAAGCAGGCGAATATGGGTCTTATTGTATTCAGGGAGGTTTTAACTATGCTGTTTACGATGATACAGGAAATAAATTAATCGATGCCGATTATTTCCTAAAGTAAAATAGTAGTTAGCTCACGAAGAGTTAATTGTTTTGTAATGCGCAATAGTTTTAGACTTTGCGCATTTTTTTAAGTTTAGATAATGAGGATTTTTGGAATTAGACTTAAGCAATGTTTTCCAATCCACCCGGAAATGGTCTATAGGCATAATAATGCAAGACTTCTTCGATAGCCATTTTTAGCGCTTCGTTTATAGGGAGTAATTTGATTCCCATTTTAAGATCAATTTGTGCCAGGCGCATATAATAATCGGTAAAAATAGGGACATGTTTTCCTTTATTGATTAATTCTTCGGCAGTTTGAAAGTTTTCTTGTTGTTCTTCTTTTATGATTTTGCAGGTTGCCAATCGTAATTTTCCATATTTATCAGTGTTTGCTGCATAACCAAAAAGACGACATATTAATCCGCGATAACGGTAATTGGTACAATTTCCTTTGTGATGTTCTAAAACAGACAGAGGGTGATATAAATGACAATTTTTACTAGCAGAATTATTTAATTGGGCTAAGGTTTCTTCGGCAATACCATTTAAGAATAAATGAAATGCCCAAAGGTAAGAATTCTAAAGGAGAAGCATCTATACTTGGGTTTGAACAGCATTTGCCACAACCAGCGTTGCAAAACAAATGAGTTTCAGATTTAAAAGCAGTAATTTCAATTTCAAGGCGGTCAAACAATGCTTCAACGAGCCGAACTTTATGTTTTATTGCCATTTTTTTGTGTAAGGTAGGCTAATAGAAATGGCTCATGCTATACTATGCTTTTTTTGTGAGTAGATTTTTAAAGGCTCAAAGGTTTTAGGAAAGGTACTGAGGTACTAAAATTCAAAGGCTACTTAGTTTATAAAATTTTAGGTAATTGTATTTTTTTCTAAAAGAGACAGTCTAAGAATCTCCATAAGTTACTTCTCAATTTTATCCTTAGAGATTGCTTTTAAATTAGAAAGAAAGTTAGCGGTAAAGTATAAGGTTAGAGAGCTTTTCTCTACGCAAACTTTAGCGCTTTAGAGCCTTTGTACCTTTCCTAAAACCTTTGTACCTTTGGCTCTTTAAAAGCCCTAAAACCCCATATGAAACGAGAACATTATATTCCTTTTAATAAGGAATTCTTACTCGAACAACAAATAGCAACGATCAGTGAAGACCCCAAAAAGGTTGATGAATTTAAAAAGTTATTTGATATAATCGAACATTATTATCATTATGAAGCCTTTAATCTTAATCGAAATCTAAAGCAAAATTATGCTTTATTTGATCCCGATTTAAGTCCGAAAGAGCGTGAAGGATTTATTGGTAAAAGTAATTTCGCCGTTTTTAAAGAAACACTTCATACAGTTTTAGAATATGGAAATTACAGACGGATTGATAAAGAAACATTGGATAATGCCTTTGAAGATTCTGATTTAATAGGGTTAAATTTAGCTATAGATTTTAACGCATTTAAAGAGTATGAATTGTATGTTCGAGGAAGCCATAAGGCAAAAGAAACGGTAACAAAATTTATTTTCTGGAAGAAAGAAATTGAGATTGAATATTATGATCGTGTCATGATTTATCTCAATTATAATGATGCAGATTCTCTTAAAGAAAAAAAGGTAAAATTAGGAAAAATGCCTATTGACCCAGGATCTATAGTTTTAAAAATCTTTAAGCGTGTTCCTAAAAATGATCTGGAAACTATATTTCCAAATGCGACCCCTATGATGTCTACTACAGATAAATTATTGCTTTGGGTTCCTGGAATTTTTGGAGGAGTTTCGTTATTAAGTACAACTGTAATTCCTGCATTAATTGGGATGTATGGAGCTTACCAATCAGGAGAGGCAATTGATTTACTAAACAGTAAAACCTCGCTTAATCAAGGTTTAATTGCATTAGGAGTACTTTCAGCTTACTTATTTCGTCAGTACAGTAATTTTACAAATAAGAAGATTAAATATTCCAAAATGCTTTCGGATAGTCTTTACTTTAAGAATCTAGGAAACAATAGTGGTGCTTTTTATTCATTATTGAATTCTTCGGAAGAAGAAGTGCTTAAGGAAACTATTTTGGCTTATGCTTTTTTGAATAGAAGCAATAGAGCTTTAACGGCTGATGAACTCGATGAACAAATTGAATCTTGGTTTTCGACAAAATTAAATACTGAATTAGATTTTAATGTGAATAACGCCTTGTTGAAATTAAAAAGCATTGGTTTAGGTATAGAAACAAATGGAAAGTGGGAGGTAATTTCGCTTGATAAAGCACTCATTAAAATTGATGAATTGTGGGACAGTGTTTTTGATTATAATCGTGGAGGTACAGAGGTTTTAAGTTTCTGAGGTACTAAAAAAGGTTTAAAGGTTGTTTCGTTTGTGGAATTCCTTGATGAGATTCCTCATGCGTCGGAATGGCAATTGTGAGAAAAGATGAATTTTAGAATAATATCACAGTCATTTTTATCCCCAAACTAAATAACCTTTAAATATTAGAGCCTCAGAACCTCAGTAGCTTATTTTCAAAACTCTTTGCATCTTCCATAAAATTTATTAGATTTACGTATATCTAAATCCTATAATATGAGAACGTTAAGCAATGGTTTGAAGAATATGCAGTGAGTCATCAGAACCCAATAAATAAAGCGATACATTATATATGTGTACCTGCTATTTACTTTTCGATTGTGGGTTTATTAATGAGTATTCCGAGTAGTTTTATTGCTAATATTTTTAAATTGAATGCTCCAATAATCGAAAATTGGGCTACGGTCGTATTACTTTTTGTACTTGTTTTTTATATCCGATTGTCGGTTGCAATGGCTTTTAAAATTGCAATTTTATCAGCAATTTGTCTGGTAGTGAATTATTATATCGGACAAATTTTTCCGTTATGGATTTTCTCAATAGGCGTTTTTGTTATTGCTTGGGTTGGGCAATTCTACGGGCACAATATTGAAGGCAAAAAACCTTCTTTTCTAAAAGATCTTCAGTTTCTAATGATTGGCCCTGCATGGGTAGTAGAGAATTTGTTTTCTAAGAAAAAAATATAAAGCACTAAATCCTCTCTGTAAAGTAAAGGTTTATAGCTCCTGTTTTGAGTGCTAAATTGGTAATAAATAGCTATATATTGAGAAAGCTGATGTTAATAAAAACCGTAATGAATGAGATTAAATTATCAATAAATCCAGAACAGGATATTTCTGTTATAAAAGGACAAAGCATACTAATTACTATTTCTTTAGTTTTTGTAAAGCTCGAGGCCATTTGATTGGTGTGATTCTTAATTTGACTAGGGGGATAGCCAAAATATTTACGGAATGCTGTGCTAAAATGATTTGGAGTCTTATAGCCTAATGATTCGGCTACTTGATATATATTGAGTTCGTCTTTTAATAATTTCTGTTTAGCTTCGTTCATTTTTAGTTCGTTTAAATATCCAAAAACGGTTGTTCCAAATAGTTCTTTAAAGTACTTTTTTAATTTGAATTCGTTGGTTCCTACTTTACGAGCAAGGTCAATTAGGGAACAAGGAGTAATAATGTTTTGTGTAACCAATTCTCTAGCATGGTGCATTCTTTCTATATCAATTTTCGGAATTTTAATAGAAGTATTTTGTGTTTGGGTTAACTGCTCCACTTGTAGCAACAATAATTCTGTAACTTTTGTTTCCATGTACATTCTGCGGAAATGTCCTATCCTTTCGCAAGAAACAATATCTCTTACAGTAGTCAGAATTTCTGGTGACATGATTTCGCTATATTTTATTTGTTTTGCAGGATTTTCATTAGTACAGGTCGAGATAAATTCGAAATCTAAATCTAATGAATCTACAAGCTTGATGTAGTCATCCTGAGGAATTAATATCGATAGATATTCCAGGACTGTTGAGGTAGCAGGAAGTTTTGCCAGTTTTGTACCTGCTGGCAAATAGTGTATCTGATGGTGCATGAGGTTAGAACATCCTTTCATAAAAAAGAACATTTGTATGACAGGCTCATCTGTATAATATTCAACTTTTATAGGCTTAAGTAAATCTACTTCAATAAAATTTATAAAAAAAGATCCAGCTAAAGTATGACTATCCTTTATAGTGCCATATTCAGGGTCATTATAGGTATTGATTTCTTCGATAAGTTCATAGGCTTGGATATCATCTCCAAAAAAGACTTTATCACAGAGTTTATAGTCTATATCTTTTATTATTGTTTTAAGTTGCATGGAAATTCTTACTTTAATGTAATGCAAATATACGTTTAATATTTCATATGTGTATTGAGTCTAAATAAAAACAATCCTTTTTGTGTATGTTATAATCCTTAATTGAAACCCTTATCCAGAGTGACTAGGGGTAAGTTTGCAGGTAAATTAATAATACCAATTTTACTTTGTAATGGGTTTCAAAAACTACATAGATTGTCTTATAGCAATCAGGAATTTAATAACTACTTGTATAATAAATCATTGTGCTGCTATTTTTAGGTTGAACAGGATTGTTTTTTTTTCAAAAAATGAAAATATTTCAACTTTTAAAAAGAATTGCTTTTTGTTACAACCTTTAAAGTATAGTATGTTTTTTATTTCTATATTTTTTCTCCCATCAGGTTTGTTAGCTCAAAATGGAATTCTTTCAGGAGTTTTAAAATTGGAAAACGGAACGCCAATTACTTATGCAGCTGTTGCTGTTAAAAATACTAAACATCAGGTGATTACAGATGATGAAGGTAAGTTTGAGTTTAGAGGTTTGACACATGGACATTACGAAATTGAAGTAAGTTCTATCGAAATCACCAAAAAAAGTATTAAAGTAGACTTTAAAGGGAACAGTGAAAGGATTTTACTAATTGTTGAACCTTCAGCAAGTTTAGGTTTAAAAGAAGTTGTAATTAATGTTAAGACTGAGAAAAAAGAAGTAGAAACAAAGGGGTTTGCCGTAAATGTGATCGAAACCCAAAAGATGGCTATGCAATCGATACAGACTAATGAGTTATTAGACCGTTCTGCAGGGGTTCGTATTAGGCAAGATGGGGGATTGGGATCTAGAATTGATTACAATATTAATGGTTTATCAGGTAATGCTGTAAAGGTTTTTATTGATGGTATTCCTTCTTCTAATTTTGGTTCTTCTTATTCTTTAAATAGTATTCCTCCAGCCTTAATTGATCGTATTGAAGTTTATAAAGGAGTTGTTCCTGCTAACCTTTCTGAGGACGCACTAGGTGGAGCAATCAATATTATCTTGAAGAAAAAAACTAGAAACTCTCTTGTAACGTCTTATTCTCTAGGTTCATTTAATACGCATCAATGGAATATTACAAGTAATTATCGAAAAGAGAATGGATTTACAGTTGATGCTTCGGCTTTTTATAATTATAGTGATAACAACTATGAAGTTTGGGGAAAAAATATCACTTTCAAGGATTACACTGGGCAAACTAAGGTAAACCAGCGTGCAAAACGTTTTCATGATGCTTATAAATCATATGGTACAAAAGTAGAAGTTGGTTTTACAGATGTAAAATGGGCCGACAGGTTTATGATTGGGGGTATTTTATCGAAGGATTATAAAGAAGTTCAGCATGGTATTACAATGGATAATGTATATGGTGACCGTCATACCAGACGTAATTCTAGTATTGCTACATTAACATATAGTAAGAACGATTTTTTGGCAAAAGGATTGTCGTTTAAAGCAGATGCTAGTTACTCTTATCTAAAAAGACAAGCAATAGATACTGTAGGTGTGATGTATGATTGGAGCGGAAAACCAATTATGTATCCTGATGGTACTTATGTAAAATATACTAGCGGGGCTGAGGTTGCAAGTGCTAAAACTTTGGGAATTAATACCGATAAAACTTTGTTTGTTCGTACCAATTTAGGATATACATTAAATAGCAATAACACGATATATGCCAATTATATGTATAATAATTTTGTACGTGGAATATCGGATGAATTACAACCTTTAGGATTACAACTATTAGAGAACACAAGAGATTTACAAAAAAATATTGTTTCGTTTACTTATGAGAATTTAGCTTTTTCTCAAAAACTAAGAACGAATGTTTTTTATAAGCATTATTTTCAAAAGGTTACTTCAAATGAACCTTTTAGACAAGATATTACTCCAGGTATTCCTAATTATGAGATGAGAGTATTTACTAAAAAATCTGATTTTAGTGGCTATGGGATTACATTATCGTATGAGCTAAATCCTAATTTGTATTTGTTAGGATCTGCTGAGAAAGCAATGCGTCTGCCAAGTGCTAACGAATTGTTTGGTAATATTAATGACAATTTACTTGCTCCAGCTGGTGAACTAAAACCTGAAACGAGTCACAATGTTAATATTGGTGTGAACTGGTCGGGATTAAAATTTAATAATCATTCTATTAGGCTAAATACGTCACTTTTTTACAGAGATACAAAAGGAATGATTAGAGAATCAATAAGAGCTGGTAGCTTTACGTATTCGCAGTTTGAAAACCTTGAAAATGTTATGTCTCGTGGTATAGATGCTGAGATAATTTATGATTATGCTAAGAAGTTTAATCTTTCTCTTAATATATCAAAATTTGAGTCTTTGTTTAATACGCGTTTCGATGCCGAATGGTGCTCCATACTTGTTTTATCGTATGCAAATAAGAAACGAGCCTTCGTTTAAATTTAATATTAATGCAATCTATTATCAGGATGATTTATTTGCCAAAAAATCTAAGGCTTCTATCTATTATAATATTAGCTATGTGGATGAATTTCTTAGAAACTGGGCCAATGTTGGAGGAAAGAACTTAGATTATATTCCGACACAATTTTCTAACAACATAGGGATTGCCTATACTTTTCCATCTAATAAATTCACAATTAGTGTGGATGCAAAAAACATATTTGATCAACAGATATTTGACAATTTTGGTTTGCAAAAACCAGGTCGTGCATTTTATGCCAAACTTACATATTCATTAACTTCAAAATAATTAATCACAATGAAAATTAAATTTAGAAATTTAAAAAGTACATTACTTTCTGGTGCTTGTGCAATAGCTCTATTGAGCTCATGTAGCAATAATGATAGTGAAGGGGAAATTGCTCCTACATTACCAGAAGTAAAAAAAGACTTCCAATTAGCATTTGCTAATGGTTCAGGTAGCATTTCTGGAACTTATCTTCAAGGTATCTCTGACCTTTCTAAAGGAGAGGTGTCATTTTTTGGAAAAGGATATTCAATGACTTCATCACGTACAGCCAGAGTATTTACATCTACAGATGGTTCTATTGTTTATAGCCTTAATTATACAGTTGGTACTATCGATAAGTTAACGTATCATGGTGGAGAAAATTATAAAAAAATAATCACTTTTGACGCTTCTATTCCATTAGGAGTAAAAGCTGTTCGTTTTACAAAAATGAATGATAAAGTAGCATCTGTGCATAATATTGCTGCTGTTGCACAATATGGTGGAGCTGATAAAAAAGATTATTTAAAGCACAAAATGACTGTTGCTATTGGTATTTTAGACTTAGAGGCAATGAATTTCGGGAGTAATTTCAAAAAAGATATTGATTTAATTCTTCCAGGAACTTTGGCTAGTGAAGGATATTATATTTCTCGTATAGATTGTCCAGTTATTTCTGGAAATAAATTATATTATGGAGCATCAGTTAGCAAGTTTAACGCAGCAACTGGTAAAGCAGGAGAAACGGATAAGACTTTTACACTTGTACTTGATTATCCAAGTTTAACTAATGCTACTGTTATTAGTACTTCGCATGTTAAAGGAGCTACAAATGGTTACCGTACTCCTACACAACACATTAATGAAGCTGGTGAAATCATGCAAATGGTTGGAAACGGAAAAGAGTTAAACATCGTAAAAATTAAAGATGGTAAATACGATGAGTCATATATATATAGTGTAAGCGGATTGTTAGGTAAGCCAGCTTCTAGTAGTGGTTGGTTTTATGCTGGTAACGGAATTGGTTATATCCCTTATGAAAAAGTAGGTGTGGATGAAATTCAGGTTGGTGTTGATTCAAATGGTAAACCAACTTATTCAGGTTCATGGGGATTGGCAAGAATGGATTTTAAAAATGGAAAAATCATTGATTTAACTGTTCCTAAAGGATTATGGTTGCAACAATACCAAAATTCAGTTGTGAGAGATGGAAAATTCTATATTGCATTAACTCCAGTTGGTGTACAAGGAAACATTTACATTTATGATGTGAATTCTGAAAACGCTGATGGTACTGTAGGGGCAAAAGTATTTTCAGGTGCAGATCAATACTACATTGGTATATTCTAGTAATTTATCTACCATTACTAAAAAAAGCAGCGATTCGTTTTGAATTGCTGCTTTTTTTATTTTAGGCTTGGTGGTTCTAAGTTGTAAAGGTTCAAAGTTGCAAAGGACTCATTCACACACAAAACAACCACAATATTGTCTCACAGACGAAAAATGCTTCTAAATATTCATAATAGGATTCTTAATCCTTGATTTGAATTGCTTTTTTTAGCAGTCATTGTAGAACCAGCAGATGCTATTATTACGAAAAATACGGCAAGTATTTCACTAGGAGCAAGATGTTCTTGTAAAAAGAAAAAGGCACAAATTGAGGCAGCAGCAGGCTCTAGGCTCATTAAAATACTAAAAGTACGTGGAGGAAGTTGGCCAAGTGCTTTCATTTCTAATGTAAAAGGTATTGCGCTTGACAATAGCGCAAGTGCGATTCCCATTCCTAAATAAGTTGGAGTTAGGTTGCTTAATCCATTTTCCATAATTCCAAAAGGAACTATAAGTAACGATGCAAATAACATTCCGGTTGATACTGCGTCACCATCTTTCATTACTTTCGAAACTTTTCCACCCAAAACAATATAAGTTGCCCAGAAGACACCTGCTAATAATGCAAAAAACACTCCAATAAGGTCAATACCATTGCCAGACCATGGCGCAATAAGAGCAATTCCTATTGCAGCAAGTAATACCCAAAAATAATCAACCATACGTTTTGATCCAAAAACGGCCAGTACTAATGGGCCAATAAATTCTAATGTAACTCCTAAACCAACAGGAATTCGTTCTATTGCGAGGTAAAAGATTAAGTTCATTGATCCTAATGACAATCCATAAGGAATAACAAGTTTCCATTGTTCAAGTGTAATGGCAGGTAAGTTTGGTCTGTAAACTAATAACAGAATTATTGCTGAAATTCCAATTCGTAATGATGCTGTTCCAGCTGCACCGATAGCAGGGAAAAGACTTTTTGCAATTGCCGCTCCAAATTGTACACTTATAATTGCTAGAAGAATTGCTGGAAGTGGCGGTATATTTATTAGTTTATTTTTCATGAAAGGGTTCAAAATATGAGGGCGCAAAATTACAAAAAAATTCACTCAGAAATTTGGCTAATAAGTTAAATGAATTGTAATGTTTTTAGAAGCTGTTTTTAATGAAAAAGAAGCGTAATTACTTAGCTATTTATTTGTAAGTTGTTAAAATTTTAATAAAATAATTTTGGTTTTAGGTATTTAACTACGTAGTTTTGAATTATAAATATTTTAAGTTATGAATATAATAATTGTTCCTATTGAAAATAATCATTCAGATGCTGTAGTTGATTTAATTTTAAATATTCAGCAAAAGGAATTTAATGTTCCAATAACTCTAGAAGATCAACCTGATCTTTTAGAAATAAATGAATTTTATCATAAAAAAGGAGGGTGCTTTTGGGGTGCTTTTATTGATGGGGAATTAGTTGGTACTATTGCCTTGGTAAAATATGACGATAGGGAAGGTGCGATAAGAAAGATGTTTGTAAAAAAAGAATACCGAGGTAAAGAGTTATTTATTGCCCAACAACTTTTGGACACATTAATTACTTTTAGCAAACAAAATGATGTACTTGATTTATATTTGGGTACAGTTTCGATATTAGAAGCAGCTTTGCGCTTTTATGAAAGAAATAATTTTGTGCGAATTGAGAAAGGAACACTTCCAAGTGCATTTCCTATAGTAGATGTCGATAATGTGTTTTGTCATTTAAAATTAAACTAGAAAGGATGAATATTATAGATGAATCGGGTATTTTGGCATTATCGACAAGACTGCAACGTCTTAGTGAACAACTGCGCAAAGATGGTGCAATGCTCTACAAATCATTTGATATTGAGTTTGAACCCAAATGGTTTCCAGTAATTTATACGCTTCATAATAAAGGTGTATTGAGTATTGTAGAAATTGCCAATGAGATTGGTTATACACATCCATCTACAATTAGTCTGCTAAAAGAATTAGAAAAACAGAAACTTATTCGTTCCAAAAAGGATAAGGAAGATGAGCGTAAACGTTTAATTGTGCTTACTGCAAAAGGACAAAATCTCATCTTAAAAATGAAACCTGTTTGGGATATTATCTCCGAAGTTCTTAATGAAATTACTGATAATGAGAATAATTTACTAAAAGCCATAAATGAAGCTGAAAGTAAAATTGCTAATCAGAGTTTTCTACAAAGAGCATTACAATTAAAAGAGAGCAAATTATAGATAGTATAAAAAAACGAGATACTATAAGAAAAGAAGAAAGTAAAACACGAATTTATCAAACTAAGTTAATTGTTGGTGATAATTTGTGTAATTCGTGTTTGCTTTTATGCTTTACAATTTTATAATTGCTCAATAAATGACATATAATCATGTGCGCTTTTTCTATCCTTTCAGTAGTAGCGTTATGTTCTGCACCATAAAAAGCGAATAATGGTTTGTAGTCGGCTTTTAGTAATTAAAAGTAACTTCAAACGGAGCTGTTAATTGTTTTAAGTGCATTTATCTGCCCGTTGCGCTGTAATCTTCTTCATTAATTCCAGCAGCTATTCCTAATGCAATTTTCTTATTGCTTAGTTTATATCCACTTTTTGAGCCATATGCCCATCCATGTGTTAATACTTCATCTAGCCATTTTTTGAAAAGTGGCGGACAATTAAACCAGTAAAAAGGGAACTGAAATATAATTGTATCGTGTGATTCTACAAGCTGTTTTTCTTTCTCAATATTGATGTTTCCATCTGGATACGCACTGTGCAAATCATGTAAGAGATACTTTTCGGGATACTTTTTAATTCTTCAATCCATCGTTTGTTTATTATTGAATTTTTTAAATCGGGATGTATAATAATTACTAAGGTCTTCATGCTAATAAATTTTAAAATCTTGCTTGTGCAAATATCAAACTCGTTCGGGAATGATTAACCAATAAGGGAGAAATTAATCATATAAGCTGATAAATTAATCACCATAGATAATTTAAAGCAGTTACTTCGTTTATTTTTACTTTTGTAGATTAATAAAAGAAACTAAAAAATGTATCAACGAAAAATTCCGATAGATTATAATTGTGGTCTTACTGTTGCAATGGAAGTGGTAGGTTCTAAATGGAAATTTTGTTTATTGGATGAAATTCATAAAGGCATAAAACGTCCTAAAGATTTGGTTCTGGCGATTAATGGGATTAGCAAACGAGTATTGCAAAACCAGTTAAGAGAATTGGAATTACACGGGCTTTTGGCAAAAACAATTTATACTGAAGTTCCTTTACGAGTAGAATATTATCTTACTGAAACAGGAATATCTCTTTTACCTTTAATTGTTGCCCTTGATAAGTGGGGAATGAATTTTGCTCCTCAGTTAAAAACGATATTAGAAAAAGAAGAGGAAATAGTACTTTAGGATTTAGCCACAGATTAAAATTATTGCCCTTTTTAATCTGTGTTAATTGCTAAAATCGATACTTCTTATTAATAATCAAAACGTTTAAAAGCTTCAATCGCTTCATATTCTGCAAGACCTAAATCATCATATAAAATCGCTGTGTTTTTATTACGATCTTCGGCTCTAACCCAAAACTCTCTAGAATCATTACCTTGAAACATAACTCTGTCTTTTTGAGATTGGTGCTATAAAATGGCGTGACGTTTTAATAATACTTCAGATGGACTTAATGGTACAGCCATGTCTATTTCATCAATATCCCATTCGTGCCAAGCTCCACGGTATAACCATAACCAACAATCATCCATATAGGGTTGTGGTTTTAATTCCTTCATTGCAGCAAAAATGGCATTCAAACATACTTCATGTGTTCCGTGTGGATCTGCAAGATCTCCTGCTGCAAACATTTGATGTGGTTTTATTTGGTCGATAATGTCTTTTACAATAGCAATATCTTCAAGTCCTAACGGATTTTTCTTGATTTGTCCTGTTTCATAAAAAGGAAGATCCAGGAAATGGGTGTTTTCATCTTTTAACCCTATATATCTTGTAGAGCATCGATTCTCTTCGTCGGATAAGTCCTTTTAAATTTCTAACTTCCAAGGAATCAATTTGATTTTCTGATTTATTATTCAAAAACTCAATTACTGATTTTGAAATTTATTTTAGTATCTGCATCTGTAATAAAATCGTTACTTACCTCAGCAAACCTCAATGCTTCATCATCGGTAACAGCAATATTCCCAGAGGTTTGATATACAACATGTACATCGTGCCCTTGTTTTATTAATTTTGAAAATGTTCCTCCCATCGAGATAACATCATCATCTGGATGTGGACTAAAAAGAATAATTCTTTTTCTTAGCTGGATTGGCTCTCTCTGGACGATGCGAATCATCCGTATTGGGTTTTCCTCCTGGCCATCCTGTAATGGTGTGTTGCAATACATTGAACATATTTATATTCAAATCGTAAGCCGAACCTTCCTGAGCCAATAAATCAGACATTCCGTTATTGTTGTAATCTCTGTCGGTTAATTTTAAAATAGATTGTTTTGTTTTTTGACACAACCAAACAATCGCTTTACTTTTTAATTCCTGATTCCAAATACACTCTCCTACTAACCATGGCGTTTTAAAACGAGTTAGTTCTGATGCTGCTGATTGATCTAAAACAAAAGTTGCATTGCCATGATTTTGCAAAAATGTTGCTGGAACTTCAGAGCTAATATCACCTTGAATGGTTCTCTTGATAATATCGGCTTTGTTTTGTCCCCAAGCCATAAGTACTATTCTTTTGGATCTGAGAATTGTAGATACTCCCATTGTAATGGCCCTTTTTGGTACATTATCAATTCCGTTAAAGTCGGAAGAAGCATCTACTCTCGTGATATGATCCAAAGTAATAATACGTGTTCCTGAATTTATGTGAGAACCTGGCTCATTAAATCCTACGTGACCTGTACGGCCAATTCCTAATAATTGGAAATCTAATCCTCCAGCATTTTTTATGTTCATTTCATAATCAATGCAATATTGATTCAATTCATCGATTGCAACTGTTCCGTCAGGAATATTTACATTCTCTGGTTTGATATCAATGTGATTAAATAAATGTTGATGCATAAAATGATGATAACTCTGATTGTTTTCTTTAGTCATCGGATAGTATTCATCCAAATTAAAAGTGACAACATTGCTAAAACTCAATCCTTCTTCATTGTGCATTCTAACTAATTCTTCATATACTTTTATAGGCGAAGAACCTGTGGCTAAACCTAGTACACAAGATTTATTTTTTTCTTGTTTTGATCTAATTAATTGAGCAATTTCCTGCGCAACAATTATCGATGCTTCGGTAGAATTTTTGAAGATTTCGTTGTGGATTTTTTCAAATCGTGTCTCTTCAAATTTACCAGCACTTTTATAGCTAATGTCTGGTTTAATTTCTATAGCACTTTCCATTTTTGTGTTATTTGAGTTGGTTATTTTATAAATTAAGTGTATCCTTTAATTCGTTTTTTGACATAGTTCTCTACGCAATTCACTTTGATTGAAACGCCTTTTTAGATTTTTTAAGTAGGAAACCTCCAATAGGGAT